>NZ_JBHUOR010000030.1:0-1347 GCF_042686175.1 Kurthia populi
ATATGGCGATGTATCAGAACGGCGTGCGTTAATGGCGAAAGTGCTTAATCCAAAATTAGGAGTGGGAACGTTGCGCTATGAGAATGAACGTATTGTGCGCATCATTAAATGCGTTGCCGATGGCGTACCTTTGTTTCCGGACAAAGAGGGCCGTTCCCAACGATTACAAAAAGGTTCAATTACGTTTATTGCACCGAGCGTTTATTGGGAATCATTAGACATTATCGAGGAGCCACCGTATATTCCGTTGTTTAAATTTCCATTTAGTGGTACGCGACCATTCAAAACAGGGTTACAACAAGATGAACGTATCATTACGAATGATGGTGATGCTGAAACGCCGCTCTATATTGAATTACAAGGGCCAGCAACAAATCCACGTATCATCAATAAGACGACAGGCAAATATATTAAGGTGGATCAAGATTTACTGATTGGTGAAACGATGATTATCGATACGAATCCTGATACAGCAAAAGTTATTTTTATTGATGTAAAAGGAAACGCGCGAAATGTTGTGCATTGGCTTGATCTTGGTTCATCACTTGCGTCTTTTAAATTACAAATTGGTGAGAATCGTATCGCATATGTCGCGGATAGCGACATTAGAAACAACACATTCAACTTAACATGGCGTAAGCAATATAACGCCGTATAGAAAGGGGAGAGAAGATGGCAGAACTATATAAAATGTTCGACTCAACAGAAGAAGATGAAAGATGGTATATGGCGAGTGACTTCGCTGAATACTTTGGTAACGTCTTATCAAGTGGGCTATTACACACAAATAACGTGCCAGCACTACGTGTATCGGTGGGCGATGGTCTAACAACACGCCTGAGCACAGGCAAAGCACTAATTAAAGGTTTTAGCTACCAAAACACAACGGTTTTAACGTTCGAGCATGCTATTCCAAACGTAAGTAAATCACGCATTGACCGTATTGTACTTCGATTAGATTTGCGCAGTGAAAATCGGTATATTAAAGCATTCGTAAAGCAAGGGGAGGAAGCGGTTAACCCAGTGGCGCCAACGCTACAACGGGATAACTACATTTACGAAATCTCGCTTGCGCAAGTCAGAGTAACATCTGGCGATAAAGCAATCAATCCACTTTATTTCGTTGATGAGCGCTTTAACGAGGATTTGTGTGGGCTTGTAAGTTCATTAATTACTGTACCAACAAGTGAATTTCAAGCGCAATGGGATTATTGGTTTAGCGCTCAAAAAGGCGTATATGTTACTGAAATGCTTAATTGGCTTGCTGAACAAAAGAAAGTATTTACCGATTGGCGAGATAACGAGGTGCAGTTATTTACCGACTGGCGTTCGGTGCAACAGACGGAA
>NZ_JBHUOR010000031.1:0-1347 GCF_042686175.1 Kurthia populi
ATATGGCGATGTATCAGAACGGCGTGCGTTAATGGCGAAAGTGCTTAATCCAAAATTAGGAGTGGGAACGTTGCGCTATGAGAATGAACGTATTGTGCGCATCATCAAATGCATTGCCGACGGCGTACCTTTGTTTCCGGACAAAGAGGGCCGTTCCCAACGATTGCAAAAAGGTTCAATTACGTTTATTGCACCGGGTGTTTACTGGGAATCATTAAACATTATCGAGGAACCGCCGTATATCCCGTTATTTAAGTTTCCTTTTAGTGGAACACGCCTATTCAAAACAGGGCTACAACAAGATGAACGTATCATTACGAATGACGGTGATGCTGAAACGCCGCTCTACGTTGAATTACAAGGGCCAGCAACAAATCCACGTATCATCAATAAGACGACAGGCAAATATATTAAGGTGGACCAAGATTTACTGATTGGTGAAACGATGATTATCGATACGAATCCTGATACAGCAAAAGTTATTTTTATAGATGTAGAAGGGAATGCACGAAATGTCGTACACTGGCTTGATCTCGGTTCATCACTTGCGTCTTTTAAATTACAAATTGGTGAGAATCGTATCGCATATGTCGCGGATAGCGACATTAGAAACAACACATTCAACTTAACATGGCGTAAGCAATATAACGCCGTATAGAAAGGGGAGAGAAGATGGCAGAACTATATAAAATGTTCGACTCAACAGAAGAAGATGAAAGATGGTATATGGCGAGTGATTTCGCCGAATACTTTGGTAACGTCTTATCGAGTGGGCTATTGCACACAAATAATGTGCCAGCGCTTCGGGTTTCAGTTGGTGATGGGTTAACAACACGCTTGAGTACAGGCAAAGCGTTAATCAAAGGGTTTAGCTACCAAAACACCACAGTTTTAACATTTGAACATGCTATCCCAAATGTAAGTAAATCACGCATTGACCGTATTGTCCTTCGATTAGATTTACGTAGTGAAAATCGTTACATTAAAGCGTTTGTGAAACAAGGGGAGGAAGCGACTAATCCAGTCGCACCAACATTACAACGTGACAACTACATTTACGAAATCTCGCTTGCGCAAGTCAGAGTAACATCTGGCGATAAAGCAATCAATCCACTTTATTTCGTTGATGAGCGCTTTAACGAGGATTTATGTGGGCTTGTAAGTTCATTAATCAGCGTACCAACAAGTGAATTTCAAGCGCAATGGGATTACTGGTTTAGTGCTCAAAAAGGTGTATATGTCACTGAAATGCTTAATTGGCTTGCTGAACAAAAGAAAGTATTTACCGATTGGCGAGATAACGAGGTGCAGTTATTTACCGACTGGCGTTCGGTGCAACAGACGGAA
>NZ_JBHUOR010000032.1:0-16081 GCF_042686175.1 Kurthia populi
CATTTGCTTTGCTAGCGTTATCTTGCTTGATAACATTTTTTCGATTCAATTGAACCGAATTTATTGTGATTACATCTTGCTTGTTCAGTTTTCAAGGTTCATTTTGACCTTATAAATAATACTAATGGAGCGGGTGAGGAGAATCGAACTCCCGACAACAGCTTGGAAGGCTGTGGTTTTACCACTAAACTACACCCGCATATGGTGCGCCCAGCAGAAGTCGAATCCACAACCTTCTGATCCGTAGTCAGACGCTCTATCCAATTGAGCTATGGGCGCATTATTATAAAGTTATAATGTTAAAAATATGAAATATTTGGTGCGGTCGAGAGGACTTGAACCTCCACCGAGTTGCCTCGACTAGGCCCTCAACCTAGCGCGTCTGCCATTCCGCCACGGCCGCATCTCATTCAACGAAGTGTTTATATTGTAACACATATAATTCTTAGTGTCAATACTTAATTTCAAAAAATAAAATGGTGAGTCATGCAGGATTCGAACCAGCGACCCTCTGATTAAAAGTCAGATGCTCTACCAACTGAGCTAATGACTCATGACCAAAAATAACAAATGCAATAAATTAATTGGCTGGGGTACCAGGATTCGAACCTGGGCATGATGGAATCAAAATCCATTGCCTTACCGCTTGGCTATACCCCAATATCTAAATGGCGGTCCGGACGGGACTCGAACCCGCGACCTCCTGCGTGACAGGCAGGCATTCTAACCAGCTGAACTACCGGACCATTGGTTGCGGGGACAGGATTTGAACCTGCGACCTTCGGGTTATGAGCCCGACGAGCTACCACTGCTCCACCCCGCGATAATGATATTAATTTAAATNTAAATAAAATTTTCGTATCGTTCAGGTAAGTGGTTACCTTGTCGACTTTTACTATTATAGAGAGGTATACAATAAACGTCAATAGTTTTTTCAAAAAAACTTTTTATTTTTTTAAAAGCTCTCCTAAACATCTGCTACAGCGGTATTTTAACGTATTTATCTTTCTTTGTCGTTGATAGCTTTGCCCACATTTACTGCATACATAATGATGTTTATATAATGTTTTTTTCACTTCCTGTTCAATAGAAGAACAGTGGCGCGGCGCACCTACTCTCGCAAGAAGCTGTTTGAAGTCCCGATCCTTATGCTGATATCCCTTGTTTTCTAAATGTAAATGATAGTGACATAGCTCATGCTTAATAATCCCCGTTAATTCATTCAACCCAAATACCTCAAGCATTTTTTTATTTAATTCGATGTTATGGCTATTTAGCATATAGCGTCCACCGGTTGTTTTTAAACGTTGATTAAAAAAAGCTTGATGCCGAAATGGCTTATGAAAGTATTGCATTGAAATATCACATACTAATTGATGTACTTGTGTATCTGTCACACGTATTCCTCCTCGATAAAAAAAGTACTACCTTCTATTCTACACATAGAAGACAGCACTTTCTATTTATTGTGGTGCAAGCATCGTTAAAGCAATGCGTTCTTTTTTTGTATCAACCGAGTCCACCCATACCGTTACAATGTCGCCAAGTGATACAACATCTAATGGGTGCTTCACAAACCCTTTTTTCAGTTTTGAAATATGCACAAGTCCGTCTTGTTTAACGCCAATGTCGATAAAGGCGCCAAAATCTACTACATTTCGTACTGTTCCTTGTAGCTCCATACCCGGTTTTAAATCATCCATTTTTAAAATATCTTTCTTTAATAATGGCTGAGGGAACGCATCACGTGGGTCACGCATCGGCTTCATTAAAACATCTACCGTATCTTTTACTGTGATTTCACCAATACCTAACTCCTTGCTTAACGCCACAATGTCTAATTGACGTAATGATTCCTCCGCATCCGGTGCACCAATTGTCGTATTGGCGCGTTTTAATAACTCTTTTGCGAGTGGATAGCTTTCTGGGTGAATGCCGGTAGCATCTAACGGATTTTTTGCGTCCATGACACGTAAAAAGCCAATTGCTTGCTCGTACGTTTTCGCGCCAAGTCTTGGCACTTTTTTAAGTTGTGTACGCGCTGTAAACTTGCCAATATCGCCGCGCATCGTCACGATATTTTCTGCGACACTTTTTGATAAACCTGAAACATATTGTAAAAGAGATGCAGAGGCTGTATTCACATCAACCCCTACTTGGTTTACTGCTGTTTCTACGATAAACGTTAATGACTCGGATAATTTTTTCTGCGAAACATCATGCTGGTACTGACCAACACCCACTGCCTTCGGTTCGATTTTAACAAGCTCTGCTAGGGGGTCCTGCAAACGACGTGCAATGGATACCGCACTACGTTGCTCCACTTGTAAATCAGGAAATTCTGCACGTGCCACATCAGATGCCGAATACACACTCGCGCCCGCTTCACTCACAATGACATAAGCCGTATCACTTGAAGCTTCTTGTAACACCTCCGCTACAAAGGCCTCTGATTCACGAGAAGCTGTGCCGTTACCAATCGCAATAATCGAAATCGGATATTTCGCCAAAATCTCTTTCATAATACGCTTCGCATCCTCACGTTTTGCTTTTGGGGGATGTGGATAAATTACAGAGATATCAAGCATTTTCCCTGTATCATCTACGACTGCTAATTTACAGCCCGTACGATATGCCGGGTCAAGTCCTAATACATATTTCCCCTTCATCGGAGGCTGCAATAATAAGCTACGCAGGTTTTCAGAGAAAATATGAATGGCCTGTGCTTCTGCCTTCTCCGTTAATTCCCCGCGTACCTCGCGCTCGATTGATGGTGCAATTAAACGTTTATAACTATCTTCAATCGCGAGTTCAAGCTGTGCAGCTGTTTTTGCTTGGGGGTTTGTAATCCACAAACGGCGCATTGCTTCCTCAATTTTTGCGACAGGCGCTTTAATAGCTACACGTAAAACTTCCTCATGCTCTCCGCGATTAATCGCGAGTGTCCGGTGTGGCACAATTTTAACAAGTGGTTCCTCGTAGCTATAATACATTTCAAAGATGCCTTTTTCGTCCTTCTCCTCATCCTTAACCGATGTAGAGATGACACCTTCCTTCCATGTGAAACGGCGAATTGTTTCGCGAATTTTTGCATCATCACTAAAACGCTCCGCTAAAATATCGCGCGCACCTTGTAATGCTACTTCTACATCTACTTCCTCTGATACAAAGGTTTGCGCTAATTTTTCTGGTGCTTCATTTGGTAGCGCTAGTAATTGGTCTGCTAAAGGCTCTAGTCCTAGCTCTTTTGCAATTGTCGCCTTCGTTCGACGTTTTTGTTTATAGGGACGGTATAAATCTTCCACTTGTTTTAAGATTGTTGCACGCGTAATTTGTGTTTGTAGCTCAGGTGTCAGCTTCCCCTGTTCATCAATCGATGCAATAACCTCTTTTTTACGGTCCTCTAATTGCACTAAATAATGATGGCGATCCTCAATGGCTTTAATTTGTACCTCATCAAGAGAGCCGGTTGCTTCTTTTCGGTAACGCGCAATAAACGGCACTGTATTGCCATCTTCTAGTAATGTAATAACTGCTGTTACCTGCTTCGGTGCGACTGTTAGTTCCTTTGCAATCATCGCTGAAAAATTCATCTACCTCATCCTTTCTCTTCGCCTCATTTTATCATTTTTCTCTATTATCCTTACATAAAAAAAGAAGGCCCGGTTTCCGGTACCTTCGATTAAAGATTGAGCATCACATACGTTAAATCGTCATCTTTATATGTGAGATATTGCTCTGTATCATCTTGCCTCAACGCTTGCCATGTTGTGCAATCAACTAATTGCTTCACATCATTTACCTCGATACCATCTGAGTGAAGGAAGCAACGATCTCCCTTCGTAAAAGAAAATGTCTCTACAAAAGGATTAATTCGTTTGCCTGCTAAATAGCCATAATGCGGCTTTGGATAACTCACATTATTTTCATGAATCAAATAACATGAAATATTGCCAACACCGCAATAATGGATTTGTTGCTGCGTGGAATCAATATAGAGAATCGACGCGACAGCTCCTTGTTGCATACGTAGTGCTTCATTGCATCTATGCATCATATCTTGAATGGATAATGTCTCACTGTATTGTTCTACAGCCTGTGTTACAAGTTTGGCACTTTCATGCGCATTTGGACCGCTTCCTAATCCATCTGTCACAACACAAACGATACGCTCACCAAACTCTCCGATAAAAAAACCGTCACCACAAACATCATATTCTTTTTTATTGCGCTGAAAAACATGATACGACCACTTTATCTTAGACACCACCTGAAGCGATGATTGCCTGCTGTAATTTTTTAATGGCTTTTCGCTGTAGACGCGACACATGCATTTGAGAAATACCTAGACGCTCACCAGCTTCTTTTTGACTTAATTGTTCTAAATAAGTCAGTTGAATAATTTGTT
Organism: Kurthia populi; assembly: GCF_042686175.1. Lineage (NCBI taxonomy): Bacteria > Bacillati > Bacillota > Bacilli > Caryophanales > Caryophanaceae > Kurthia > Kurthia populi. Next base: position 4,409 of record NZ_JBHUOR010000032.1, read on the forward strand.
TCTCGCGCTCATTTAAGACATTCATTGCCTCAGAAACAATCATGCGACGATTCGTTTTCTCAAACTCATCATCCTCTTGCCCAACAACATCAAATAATGTCACCGTACTACCATCGGAATCCGATTCAATCGAGTGGTCCATTGATAGCGCTTGGTAGCTACGACTCATTTCCATTGCTTCTAGAATTTCTTCATCCGTCACTTCTAAACGCTCAGCGATTTCCGAGACTTTCGGTGAGCGCTGTAACTCTGTCGTCAATGCTTCTACTGTAGCCTTAATACGTGGACCAAGCTCTTTAATACGGCGAGGCACATGCACATCCCATGTTTTATCACGTAAGAAACGTTTGATTTCACCGACGATTGTTGGGACGGCAAACGCTTCAAAGCTACGACCAAATTCAGGATCAAAGCGACGAATTGCACCGAGCAGTCCTAGCATCCCTACTTGCACAATATCATCATGATACGAACGGCCATTTGAATACTTACGAGCAATTGATTCAACTAAATACTGATAGTTCTCCACAAGACGTGTTTGTGCTTCATCATCTTTTTCTTCTTGGTATCGTTTAATCCAAGCAAGTACTTGTTCCTTTGAGGCATTTCTAGTGGACGTCTGTTTCCACATGTGCATTCACCTGCTCTCGTGAAACATATTTGGTCATGAACACTGTTACGCCATTTTCGTTTAATACTTTTACTTCATCCATTAAACTTTCAATTAAAAATAAACCTAACCCTCCTTCACGAATAAATTCCACTTCCGTTTCTTCGTGATACGGGCCTACTTTTTCTTTTACTTCTTCAAATTCAAAGCTACGGCCATAATCCGCAACCATGATTTCTAATTTATCTTCGTATACTGCGCAACCAACAACAACTTCTTGCTTTTCTTCATCCTCTACATAAGCATGCTGAATCGCATTTGTTACTGCTTCGCTTGTCGCAATTTTTAAATCTTCAATGTCGTCATAAGAAAAACCGAGGCGACTAGCTAAACCAGATACTGTTAAGCGCGCAACGCCAACGTATTGAGTCTTTGATGGGATGCGCATTTCAAAATAATCGAATTCTTTCATCACCTATGCCTCCTCCTCTACATGAATAATGCCGCTTAAACCTGTAATATCGAATAAACGTTTTAAACGTGGAGACAAGCCGATTAGTGTAAGGTCACCGCCATCTGCGATCACACTCTTATAAAATGCGACGATAACGCCAATACCTGTACTATCCATATAGCCTACATCTGCTAAATCAAGTACGGCCTTTTTTGCGCTCTTCGTATCAATTGCAAGTAACTGTTCGCGTAATTTAGGCGCTGTATATGCATCAATTTCACCGCTAATTACACCTAAAACGCTATTATCTTCTTGTATTGTAATATTTACTGTTAAATCCATTATTTACACCTCTGTTTAATTTACTGTACTTTTTTTATTACCGCTAATGTAAAATCATCACGCTGATGAAAGGCCTGGAATTTTTCAAGCGCTTTAAATACACTACGCGCTAAGTCCCCTGGCGTTTCCTCTTTCACATTAAAAATCATCTCAATTAACTCTTCTCGCGTAAGGAAACGTTCATCTTCTGTACGGCACTCTGTTACGCCATCCGTCATAATGATAATCATGTCATTCGCTTCTAGTTTAATTGAACTTTCCGTATAATGAACATCTGGTAAAATCCCTAACAATAACCCTTTTGATTCATCGAGATCATAAAACTTCTGTTCTCGTGCACAATAATAAAGCGCAGGCTCATGTCCTGCCGATGCATATGTAAAAATGGACTCTTCACTGTCATATCGTCCATAGAACATCGAGATAAACATATTATCTTCTACACTTTTTTCAACGATGCGATTTAACACATCGAGCGCATATGCCGGGCTAATACTCGCTTGACCTAATGTATCAAGACCATTTTTCACCATTGACATGCAAAGCGCTGCCGGAATACCTTTTCCGACAACATCCGCTACGCCAACCCCTACAAAATCGCTATCATCATCTTGGAAATAAACATAATCGCCATTCATCTTGCCAGCCGGTACCGAAAGAAAATCAATCTCAACACCATCGAGCTCTGGCTTTTTTGTACGCAGCATCGTATTTTGCACTTTCGCTGCTAATTCAATTTCATGATTCATTGACTCTTGCTGCTCAACTAAGATTTTATGCTCACGTAGCGCTAAGCCATACTGAATCATAAATTCTGTTAGGAAATCGAGCGAAATAATGATATTATCCGTTATTCCTAATTCTTGAATTTCTTCAAGTGCAACTTTGTGGATGCTAATGACCTCTTCTGGTGTAATGTTCTTTTGGACAAGGTGGCGACTGAAGTTTTGGCCTAAATATAAATTTCTCTCTGTTTGATACTTTAAATATTGGCTAAGTAACATTGTATACTGCTTTTGTATCTCTTTCGTAACGCATCCTCACCTATCTGCTAAGACAACCATTTTACAATTGTAATCTTCGTGCCTTCTCCTACTTCTGTTTGAATATCAAATTCATCCATCAAACGCTTTACCCCTGGAAGCCCTGCTCCTAAACCATAAGAAGAAGAATATCCATCTTGAAGCACTAACTGTACATCACTAATCCCTGGCCCATAATCTTCTGCAACAATGCGGATTCCTACTTTACCTTCTTTTTCGAAACGTCCAATCGTGACGCTTCCTTGCTCTGCATACAAATAAATATTTCGAGCTAGTTCACTAATTGCTGTTGTTATACGCGCTTGGTCCACAGCTCCAAAGCCTATCGCTTTCGCTTCACTACGGCCCATTTGACGTGCAGCCACAATATCCCATTCCGTCAAAATGCTCACTGAGGAAACGTCCATTCTTATCCCTCCAATTCTTGTTGTAATCGGTCCAAACCACTCTCTAAATCGAGCGCCGTTAATACATTACTTAATTCAATGCCTAATTCAACAAGCGTAATCGCAATCGGTGGCTGGATACCTGTTAGCGCTACTTTTGCACCCATCATTCCTGCCATTTGAATAACCTCATCAAAGATTCGTGCAATAAACGAATCAATAAATTCAATTGCTGTCAAATCAATCACAACCCCGCGTGCATTTGTTTCATGGATTTTTTCGAGAACATCTTGTTGAAACTGTAATGCTGTTGCATCATCAAGCTCCCATTGAATTGAAATAATTAAACAGTTCTTCAATTTTAAAATCGGCACTTTTGGCTGTATCATCGTTATCACACCTCGCTAATTTTTCTCTTTGTTAAGCGTAATGCCTCTTCTACGCCACGTTGCAATGTACCTGCTGTCATAAATTCATCTAAATCAATGCCAAGCGATACAATCGTCTGGGCAATCTCTGGACGAATGCCGACGATAATACACGTAGTACCTAGTAGCTTCACCGCTTTAACTGCTTGAATAATATGATGCGTCACCATTGTATCAATGACCGGAACACCTGTAATATCGATAAGCAATACTTCTGATTTATGTTTTAATACACCTTCTAAAACATTTTCGATAATCAATTTTGCACGCGTTGTATCAATTGTGCCAACAAGTGGTAAGACGGAGATTTTATCAAGAATTGGTATAATCGGCGTCGATAGCTCTTTTAATGCGATTCGCTGCATATTCATCGCATCTTTATAGCTATGTTCATATTCTTTGAAAAGAGAACGCTCAATGTCATGCATATTTTTATAATTTTCTTTTAAAAAAATGCTTAGTTTTTCAACGGAATGGGTATTTGATTTAAGAACGGCGTCTAATACAGCTTCTTCTACAAGCTGTACAAGTAATACGGTGTCCTGAAAATACTCATACTTTTGACTATATAATTGACAAAGTTGTTGACGTCTTTCCTCATCATTACAATCAATTTGCTCAAATAAATAAATCATGTCGGTGATTTTCTCATTTGCGATTTCTTGTCCATTTCCACGCTGATTCCACGCGTGCTCTACATTTGATGCAATTTCTAACTTATGCTCTTCTATCCAGTTAATCAAAAATCACCATCCCTTCAGTATAATCTTTACACAATTGTATAATATTTCTGTACATAATTCACTTTTAAAAGTCATTTTTTTCTATATCGGCTCAATTTTTATTTCTATACATAACTTTGATAGTTTTTATTTTGAATACAAAAAAGACTACTCGATCTAATAGTAGTCTTTTTTTATGTATACTAAAATTTAATGAGGCCTAAACTAATTTCCAATGCCGATTCTACTTTTTTCATTAATGGTCCGTCTAATTGTGTTATTTTATCTGTTAGTCGAGACTTATCGATTGTTCTAAGTTGTTCTAACAAAATAACCGAATCACGTTCGAAGCCATATTTTTTCGCATCAATTTCGACATGTGTAGGTAGTTTTGCTTTTTGTATTTGTGCTGTAATCGCCGCAATAATGACGGTCGGGCTAAATCTATTTCCAATATCATTTTGAATTATCAACACCGGTCGCGTTCCACCTTGCTCGGAACCGACCACTGGTGATAAATCTGCAAAAAAGACATCTCCGCGTTTTACGTTCACATTTTCATCCTCCGTAAACGAGACGCGCTACCACATACGGCCAGTTACATGCTCCGCTTCGTACTCTACATGCAAACATTCGCTGCATATCGTAAGGTTAATTTGAGACATTTCTTCATATCCCTTAACCATTGCCTCTCGAATATGTTTTTGTTGTTCCTGACGTGCATTTTTTCGCACATCACTTTCATATGCGTAATGTTGAGCAATCTTTTGTAAAACTGCTTCATACGCTTTTTCCATTTCATATTCGGGCAATTGAACTAAATCTAATTGTTTTTGACTCACAGCCAGCACCTCCAAAACAAACTTCAATTTATAGTCGTTCTTAAATAAGCTTAACACCCATACTACCATCGATTGGTAATCTTGAAAAGGTGTAAAACGAAATAAACGATATAAGTAACGTTAGTTTTCTGAATTTTCGTGCCTACTACACCGCCCGAATTAGGCTTTGTAGACGCGTGGAATTCGAGGTGTTAACATGCATGGAATCTCGTAAACAATCGTATTTAGACGGCTTGCCCACTCTTGCATTGTAATTTCATCATTACCTTGTTTACCAATTAAAACAACACGTTCACCAACGCTCATTTTTTTTGGCAATTTAATCATAATTTGGTCCATACAGATGCGTCCAACGATTGGTGCGCGCATTCCTTGTACTAAAAATTCTTGGTTCGCAAGAGCACGAATAACGCCATCTGCATAGCCAACCGGTATCGTACCAATCCATTCGTCTTCTGTCGCTTCATACGTGGCGCCATATCCAACTGTGTCCCCTTTGTGCAATTGTTTCACATGCACAAGCTCCGTTTCAAGTGAAAATGCAGGGCGTAGGTCATATGGTAAATGTTCTTCCACATAAGGTGATGGTGATAAGCCATAAAGCGAAATACCAAAGCGAACCGCATCAAACTGTACATGCTCTTTCACAAGAGATGCAGCAGTATTTGCCGCATGCACGATACGTGGTTTTTTAGGAAGGGACGCCACAAGCTTTTTAAATGTTGCAAGCTGATGCTCATAAAACGTCGTTTGCTCCTCATCCGCTGTCGCAAAGTGTGTAAAGATACCATCTACAATGACATTTTCTAGCTGTGCAGCCTCGTATACAGCGTGTAACTCTTCAGCTGTGCGCACGCCAATTCGACCCATTCCACTATCTACTTTCAAATGAATCAATAAAGGTTTTTCAAATTGTGGTGCAAGTGCTGCTACTTGTTCAAGCCACTCTGTCGAAAATACCGTTAGCGTAATATTATATTTTGCAGCATATGGCGCAAAGTGAACAGGTACTGCTCCTAAAATTAAAATCGGTGCATCCGCAATAAATTGACGTACATGCAGTGCTTCCTCTGGTGTTGCTACCGCAAGCATTGTTGCACCCGCTTTAAGTGCAACCTCCGCAACACGTATATCACCATGACCGTATGCATTTGCTTTAATAACAGCCATAATATGTACGTCCGAATGTAAGTGTTTGCGCAGATTTGAAACATTTGATTGAATCGCTTTTAAATCGATAACGGCCTTTGTAGGTCGAAAATTTTGTAGTTCTTCCATTTTGTCTAACCTCTTCTAATCGTGATTTATTCTAATATTATGTACCTCTCAACTGATGAGGTCAATCTTTTCAAAGGCTCTTTAAAAAGACATTATTTTCGATTTAAGGGCGATAATTTTCTTTACCCCTAAATTATAACTTTAAGCCCATTTTCATAAGAAACTTTACGCTTTCTCCAAAACGACCTGTGCAGCTGCATAGGCCTTTGAATGTGTAATCGATACAAAACCAGGCACTTTCTCACCTTTAAAATAAAGGAGCGGCTGGCCATTTGGTGCCTTTAAAATTTCAATATCATGCAGTGCACAGTCTTTCCCAAGTCCTGTACCAAGTGCTTTCGAAAAAGCTTCTTTTGCTGAAAAACGCCCCGCTAAAAATTCGAGCTGACGTGCTGGCTTTAACGTATCATAAATCGCACATTCCTTTGCAGTCAAAACCTTTTTTCGAAAAGCATCGCTGCGCTCATTTATTTTGGCAACACGCTCAATTTCAATAATATCGAGTCCAATTCCTGTAATCATTTAGCTCATCCTTTCTTTCTTAATCTTGAAACAGGTATAATAATAGTAACTTGGAACGAGAGGTGACGATATGTTCAACCGTAACGAAAAACTGTCGGATTATGTAAAATTGTATCCGATGGTCGCATTCCTTATTATCATTAATTTACTTGTTTATCTCGCTGGTTTAGTGCCATCCATTCGGATTGAAATACTAAATTACGGCGCAGCAGCAAACTGGTTAATTGCAGATGGTGAATATTGGCGCATTATCACGGCCGTCTTTATTCACGGAGGCTTCTTACATATTTTATCAAATATGTTTTGGCTTTACGTCTTCGGTCCAGAGCTTGAAAAAATTGCTGGTAAACTGCGCTTCTTTACGATTTATATGATGTCTGGCATCATCGGCAATGTCGCAACGTACTTTGTTCAAGGACCTGAATATGTGTCCGTTGGTGCAAGTGGCGCCATCTTCGGTATTTTAGGTGCCTTTTTAGCACTCGTTTACTATACGCGTAAGATCTTCCCGCAGCTGCGTCAAATGATTGTGCCGCTTGCGGTGATTTCTGTAATCATCACATTTTTACAGCCAAATGTAAACGCGACTGCTCACATCGCTGGCTTATTAACAGGTGCCGTTTTTGGCTTTATTAATTTCCATCCAAAAAATATTATAAAGTGGCGTGAACAGCGCCAGAAACGTTCATAAAAAAGAGGCTTCCGATTCGGAGGCCTCTTTTTTTTAGTTCATTGGACGATACCAGTTAAAAATCGTCATCAACTTGTCTTTCTCAAAAAACCGTAACGTCGTTTCAGATTCAGCTGTCCCTGCAACAATTGATACATTGATACGTGCTAAATTGCCACGCTCCGCAAAAACACTTTGCCCAACACCTAACGCCTGAATGCGGTGCTTCATCACAAAAAAGGTCTCTTTTGAAATACTGCGTGTCACAAGCGTTAGCTGCTTGTCATACAGCGCAAAGCCTGACGAACGATATTTTAAATACCCTAAAAACATAAGCAACGGTAGCAAGATTAGGCTATACAGACCGTAACCATGTGGCACAAAATAGCTTACTGCTGCTACCGGAAGAATCGCCCACGCACTTGCGAATAATACGAAGCGCCACCAAGCACGTTTTGGCGCCTTCGTTAACGTATATTCAAATTGATACCCCGGGAATAATTCTGCTAACACAGCTAGTCCTTCTCGTTTTTTAATAAGCGGTACGAGTGAGATTTTCGACTCCCCTTCGTCTTCTGTATTGCCAGCGCTTTCTAGCTGAATCGCCGCAAATCCGAAAAGCTGACGGAAAGGCGTTTCAACAATTTTAATGCCTTGGATACGCGATAACGGTACAGCGACACGCTTTTTCTCAAGCAATCCCTTCGAAATAAATAAACGATCCCCTTCTCGCTCCACCATAAAATTCGCATGATTTAAATACGTAATAACGACGGAAATGAGCCAAGAAATGAAAAGTATCACAAATACGATTAATGACACGATTAAAATACCAATCTTCATAAAGTCTTTTAATTCATTAAAAATAAGCTCATACGGAATAATGTCTGATAACTGAGACATAATCGCGGCTACTGCTGAAAAAATCACACCAATCCCACTTGACGTCGTCGCTAAAATAAATAAGTTTTTCGTTGTCATTTTATAGACCGTTTCACGTGTAACAATTTCTTCCTTTTCAGCAATAACGCCCTCTTCAGCGACTTTTTCTTGTCGTTTTGCACGTTTTGTCGCCGTATCAATCCAGTCTGCCTGCTCACGAGAAATAGCGGTTAAATCAATACCAGAATCTTCACTACCTGCTGTCTCAATCGACACTTTTACAAGCCCAAACGGACGGTGAAAAATTCCTTCCTTAAAATTTACACTTTGAATTCGCTCAAACGGCGCATACTGATGCTTTTTAACAAATAAACCTTTCTCCACATGCAGCTCATCATTTTCAACCCAGTACACATGCTTTCGCCATGATAGCCATACGAACACAAGTAAAATGCATAGTAAAAAGAATACAACGAACAGCCCTAATAAAGTCCACTTAAAATTGGGGTCTGCCGGATTCCATGGAATGTTTTTAATATTTAAGATAAAGATAATCGCAAAGCCTGCAATGGTTTCTTTCACGATTTTTAAAAGTTTTAATAAAATCGTAATCGGATGAAGATGCTGTTTCTCATACATCGTCTTCAGCCACCCTTGCTAATGCGGAAATTTTCGAGCGCAGTGCATCCGCCTCTTCTTCCGTTAGCGCCGGAATGGTATGAACGGTTGCCGCTGTCGAAATCGAGATTTCTGCCAGATGATATTTTTTTAAAATCGGTCCCTGCGTTGTATTGACATGTTGTACACGCACCATTGGCACGAGCACGCGTTCAATAATAAATAAACCATATTTCAGTTCAATTTCTTCTTCTCGTACCTCATAGCGCCAATGACGCCATTTTATTTTCGGAAAAATAAAGATTGCTGTAGCCATTTCGATGACTGCTAACGCGATAATAACGATATAAATCCATGAGTACCAATCAAAAAAATACGTTAGCACGCCAATAAGCGCTAAAACGAGCCATACAATGACGGTTTGAATGACACCATGAATACGCCATACCGTAAGTCCTTTTTTAGAAATCTGTTGCTGTGGTTCCTGCAAAATCTTCACCCTTTCTTCGTTAGTCCTCTAAGTTTCTCATACATTACACGCGAGCACAAAAAAAGAGAGGTCAGGGATAATCCCTGGCCTCTCTTGAAATTTGCGTTATTAGCCTTCGTTGTTGTGACGACGAGGACGACGATCTCCGCCTTCGCGACGACGACGGTCTCCGCCGCCACCATTGCCACGACGTTCTCCACCGCGTTCTCCACCTTCACGACGACGACGATCTCCACCGCCATTGCTACGATTACGGTTGCCACCGCGGAAGTTACGGTTACCACCGCGACCGCCACCGTTACCACGGCCACCGCCACCGCCACGACGCATTGGAAGTGGACGTTCTTCAGAAATTTTGATTGGTGTATCATCTGGCTCTTTTGTTAATGATTTAAGAGCAGCTGCAACTAAATCAATTGCATCTGTATCTTTTAATAACTCTTCAGCCATTGCACGGTAAGTGCTTAAATGATTTTTCTCAACGATTTCTTTTAATTGTTGAACTGCAACTTCTTGTTGACCAACTAAAGCTTCATCAGCTGTTGGTGGTTTAAGAGGTGTCATACGTTTTTTCGTAGTTTCTTCTACAATACGTAAGTAGCTCATTTCACGTGGTGTTACGAATGTTACAGCAACACCTGATTTACCAGCACGACCAGTACGACCGATACGGTGAACGTATGATTCTGGATCTTGTGGAATATCGAAGTTGTAAACGTGTGTTACGCCTGAGATATCAAGACCACGAGCAGCTACGTCTGTTGCTACTAATACATCAATTTTGTTTTCTTTGAATTGACGTAATACAGAAAGACGTTTCGCTTGAGAAAGGTCACCGTGGATACCTTCAGCAATGTAACCGCGGATGCTAAGTGCGTGTGATAATTCATCAACACGGCGTTTAGTACGACCGAATACGATTGCAAGTTCTGGTTTTTGAACGTTTAATAAACGAGATAAGATATCGAATTTTTCACGTTCTTGAGATTTCACGAAGAATTGTTCGATGTTATCTACTGTTAATTCTTTCGCTTTGATTTTTACGCTTTCAGGCTCTGTCATGAATGTATCTGCAATTTTACGGATTGCTGGAGGCATTGTAGCAGAGAATAAAAGTGTTTGGCGTTCAGATGGTACGTTTTCTAAGATTGCATTGATATCTTCAATGAATCCCATGTTTAACATTTCATCTGCTTCGTCTAAAACTAATGTTTTAACGTTTTCTAATTTTAACGTACGGCGTTTAATGTGGTCTAAAATACGACCAGGTGTACCTACGATAATTTGTGGTTTGTTTTTAAGTGCGCGGATTTGGCGGCTAATATCTTGACCACCGTACACTGAAAGAATCTTAGAACGTTTACCGTAACCAATTTTGTGTAGCTCTTCAGAACATTGAATGGCTAATTCACGAGTTGGTGCGATTACTAGTGCTTGGATTGTTGGTTCTTTAGGATCTACCTTTTCAATTAATGGAACACCGAAAGCAACTGTTTTACCAGTACCTGTTTGTGCTTGACCGATAATGTCATGGCCTTCAACAGCTAGAGGAATAGTACCTGCTTGGATTGGTGTTGCTTCTTCAAATCCCATACGTTCTAGGGATTTTAATGTAGATTCGCTAATATTTAATTCTGAAAAATTTGTCAAACTTCTCATTCTCCTTTTAGTTAAGTGTGCAGTTGACAAATGGTTACATTTTCAGATGAAAATAGGGCAAATCGAGCCTCATGTCTAGGATGTTCATATCCTGAACGCTTATACCTTCGTTAAAATACGAAGTATGTTTATATAAAGTAAAGCCCGGACTTTGCCGAGCGGTTTAATTTCGAAGTTATAAAACCTCAACATCATTGACCGTTAATGTTCAAAAAAAAGTACTCCCCATATCAAATGACCGGAGAGTCTCATACAAAATGTATCCATTGCTTTAAATATTCTAACATGCGGTTTGTCACTATGCAACGAATAACAACCGATTGAAATTTTCTGAAAATTAACCTTTGTCCATAAAAGCGCTATCATTTTATGCTACTTTAAAGAAAACAATGCCCACCTATGAAATGCAGTGGGTATTCTTTTAACTACTAGAAGTAAAGTGCGATAGGACGCGCCTTTCATCGATTTTTACCTTTTCAAATACTACTAAAAACTAGCAGTATTAACCGAGAAGAAAAGTGTGTTTTTTAGCCTATTAAAAAAGACAATCCTTGAAAATAGTCTTTTTCTTCATGTCTTATCTCATATCAAAAATTTATTGTTTTTCGCTAAAATCGCCATCAAAAAAGAGGCTGGGACAAAACCCTAGTCAATAAGAAAAGACATTCACGATTTTATTCAAATCATGAATGTCTTTTTTATCTGCTTGTCAGCCGTTGTTCATCGT
>NZ_JBHUOR010000033.1:0-97767 GCF_042686175.1 Kurthia populi
AACTGGTCCTGCAGGTGCAAAGGGTGATAAAGGTGATCCATTTGTTTATTCAGATTTTACCGTGGAACAGTTAGCTTCGTTAAAAGGACCGAAAGGCGATGCTGGCGAACAGGGTCCGCCTGGTCCAAAGGGTGACAAAGGAGATGTGGGTCCAGCAGGTACTACAAGTTGGACTGGTATCACAGATAAACCAAATATCGTTACCAGCGTTACAAGCGAATCCACTACAGACATTGCAAGTGCTGCGTCTGTTAAAAGTGCATATGATTTAGCGAAACAGGCCAAAGAAGCTGCCGAAAACAGTAGTGGTGGAGATAATACAATGACTGTCGATGGCGCAACGGTAGCATGGTCCTTAAAATTAAATGCCAATAAAGATGGTTTGGTATTTGTATATTAAAAATAGCAGAAATATATTATATGAATTACATGCTTTTGCCATGATAATAAGTAAAAGGGGTGTTCATATGGAATTTAATGTTAAGTATCCATACGCTAGGAACGGTGAAGTATTAGAAAGTGTAGAATCCGTAGAGATTGATGTTCCAAAAGACATACAAAAAGAAGAATTGGTACGATTAATTTGCGATAAAATTCGTGAGAAAACAGGTCACGTAGGTGTGAAATATTTATATGAAGTAGATTAATGAAGGATGTTATTAAAAATAGCAGAAACCTACGATTCCAAACCTTTGCCGCAGTTGAGATAATTGAGGTGAAGGGAGATGGAAGAAGTGAGTGTTTTAAACGAAAAAGAAGTCAGTATAATTAACGATGTAATTACTTTATACGAACGATTCAGAGAAAAGCATACTGAAGCTAAAACAAATGATATTTTAGCTAATGCACAAGCTAAGCATAAGGCAAAAAGCGAATTAGTGGACTATCTTAACAATCTTGACGATTCAGATGTAAAAACCGTCATGGCGCTATCTTATATCGGGAATAACGAATTTGCTAGCGACAAATCACCAGAGCATATGTTAACGGAATGGCGACATAAAGTTTCTAGTACATTTGACGATAAAGAACATCGAGTTAATCATGTATCTGAAAAACCGCTAGACGTATACCTTGCAAATGCATTAAAAATTTTAAACAAATAAACACATCAAGCACATCCAAATCGGGTGTGCTTTTTATATACAAAAAATAGATAAACGAATGGAGATTAGAATATGGAAACATTAAATCATATCATTGCACATCCCTTTATTGCTTACTTCCCAAAAGCAATACAAGGGCTTTTACTCGTGTACATCATTTTCAAGGCAATGGATTTTGCTACAGGATTATTAAAGACATGGAAGGGTGTAGCACATTATAAATCACGCGTTATGCGTGAGGGGCTAATTCGTTGGATTGGCGAGATGGTGGCGATTATGTTCGTGATTGTGATTGATATTACGTTAGGACTGAACTTCTACCTATCGGGCGCTACATTGGCGATATTCGTGTATAAAGAGGGCGGTTCAATCGCTGAAAACTTGAAGCTATTAGGTGTGAACATGCCGGGAATTTTAGAAGAAATTGACCAAGACAAAGTGAAGAAAGCAATCGAAGATAAAATGAAAGGCGGAAAATAATATGGCGCTTAAAAACGAACACATTACGGTAAACAAATACACTCGCCCAGGTGCTAAGCGCGGTAGCACAAAAGGCATCATCCTTCACTACACAGCCAATCCCGGAGCAAGTGCAGACAATCATCGTCGATACTTCGGTAATGGCGGTGGAGGACGTTACGCAGGCGCTCACATCTTCATCGACAGCAAGGAATCACTTTGCATCGTACCACTAAACGAGGTATGCTATCATGCTAATGACGTACAGAAATATGTCGGCGGCAAAGCGTACCGCGGCGCGTCTGGTAAGCTCGGGGCTAATGCGAACCTAAGCACAATTGGCATTGAAATGTGCATTGAAAAGGACGGTACAATTGCGGCAGCTACTTTTAATCAAGCTGTCGAAGTTACTGCGGATCTATGCAAAACATACAAGCTAGATACAGATGATTTATACCGTCATTACGATGTGACAGGTAAAAACTGTCCTGCACCTTGGGTAAGTAAATCAAGTGAGTGGACACGCTTCAAAAACGCTGTAAAAGCAAAATTAGGCGGCAAAACCGTAACAACTGCATCGAAGAAAAAAGAAACTGCTGCAGATAAAGTAAAAGGCACGATTAAAACATTGGATAAGCTAAATTACTATGACGGTCCACGTTGGAACAAAGCTACCGGCACAGTCGCAAAAGGCACTGTATTAACCGTTACAGACCGCATTTACGTGGGCGGGGCTTATCAATACAAGACAGTGAGTGGCACGTATATCACCGCATCAAGCAAGTTTGTTAAATTCACAGCAAAATAATAAGTTTAACTTATGTATTGAACGGCTATATCCTTGCAAAAGGAGTGATATGATGTCATCAAAGCCTAATGCGCAAGATTTAGCCGATTGGTACGAGTTATGCGAAGATTTAGCAGAACGCCCACGCAAAGCCGCTTACAGCAGTAATGTGAAAAATAACTATCTATTTCTTTCGGAGGATAAGGCCGTCAAAGCAATGTACACATGGATGCGTCAAAACAATGTCAGCCCTATATTTTATAACGAGGGATGGGGTTGGCGACTACGTAAAGACTGGCGAGAACGGTTGGAATCAATTGAAAATATGTAACATCAGCCCCTTTCTTCTTATATAAGAGGATTGGGGCTTTTTTTATTTGCGCAAAAATAATTTAAATTAATTTCGTTTTTTCGTTGACGAAAATTCCAAATGATGATAATATGTATTTAACAGCAAGAACAACACACAAAAAACAAACACTTAGGGGGAAATCAAATGAAAAACGTAATGATTAAAGCATGGGAAATCGCAAAGACAGCAGTTATCAAATTCGGAGGTAGCTCAAAAGAATACTTTGCAGAAGCCTTAAAAATGGCGTGGGCAGAGTTCAAAACTCCAACTAAAATCGAACACTCGGCTGACACTGTCAAAGTGTTAACTCGCTTTATGGATTGCGATTCAAATGATTTCGACCGCAGTGCTAACCTTTGGACTAAACCAGTTGGATTTTCGCGAATTTACTTCAACTTAAATGGCTGGAAAGGGTTTCTGCAAATTTCAAATGATACTTACAAAATCACAAAAGAATCGTTTGAAATAGACCTGTCCCAGCACCACGTAACAACATTTGAAATCAAGCGCATCATGGAAGAATATAACGAAAACGGCTTTGTATCAACAATCTCACAATAATAGGAGGAAATAATATGGGTATCTTAGATAAAATTACAACAGCAGACGAATTAGCGAAAGAGTGGAATGTCACACCGCAGAACGTTCGAATTTGGTGTGAAGAAGGTCGCTTAGAAGCAAAGCGTTTAGGACGCGAATGGGCCATTTTAAAAGGACAACCGCAACCAACGAAAATACGCCCAAAAATTAAGCTAAAAGGCGTTAAAAAGGCCGTGGGTGAGTTTAATAATTGGCAAGGACCTGCGCGCATCTATCTTGATCGCGACAATTTGAGCGTTTGGACTAATGTATATTCTGACGTAAACAGTTGGACAGAGCATCAAGGTGACGTCGTGGAGATTTACAACAAGCTGCACATGGCAGATAATTGCAACAAGACTACAATGCGCGAATTACAAGAAGCTGCAGAACAATACATTTTAAATTAATTTCGTTTTTTCGTTGACGAAAATTCCAAATGATGATAATATGTATTTAACAGCAAGAACAACACACAAAAAACAAACACTTAGGGGGAAATCAAATGAAAGAATTAAAAAAAGTTACATGTGCAGCTAAAGATTTCGCGAATATTTCGGAAATGCCGGATTATATGCGGGAGTTAAAAAACACAAAAATTGAAACTACATCGCAGTACGGATTACGTAAATACGATGTCGGCCCAAACGACGTAGGTATCGAACGCATCGAGTTCGAAACACCGCACAAGATTCAAATCGTTTGCTCTCAAATCTTAGATGATGACGGCATCGTGTGGTCGCCAATTCGAGCGTTAGACCCGACAGAAACAGATGCGAAGTATGACGTATTTAATGCAATGAAACACGAAGATATTTTTGAACTTATGAAACAATATCTAGTTGAAAACAACTACGAAATTAGCGATGAAGTTCCGCAAGTTTGCGTAGCTCGACACAACGAAGATGCTAGCAAAAATTTGTACGTTGCTCGAAGTTATTCATTAATTGTGACAGGCCAATATAAATAAAACACCACACCCCTCAAGCGAGGGGTTTTGCACGTTTAGGAGGATATGTATGAGTCACAACAGAATTGATATAACAGGAGAAAAATTCGGTAAATTGAAAGCTATTAGTTTTACACCAGGGACCAAAGATAAACCTGGGCGTTGGCTATGCCAGTGCGATTGTGGGAAAACAACATTTGCAACAGCAGGGGCTTTGCGAGCTGGACAACGCACAAGTTGTGGATGTAGCAAAAGTGACGCTACATCTAAGCACATCGCAAAAGATGCGGTAGACGGGACACGTAGATCCGCACTGAAAAGTAAATTGCATGTTCGGAATACAAGTGGTGTCAAAGGTGTAACATATTTAAAAGACAGAAAAAAATGGGTAGCGTATATTGGATTTCAAAACAAAACAAAAAAATTAGGCTACTTTAAAGACAAAGACGATGCAATAGCTGCTCGTAAAAAAGCAGAGCAAGAGTTGCATGAGCCGTATAGATAAAATTAAAAGGCTACCATTTGGCAGCCTTTTTACATTGGTATAAAACACTGTTTTACCTACTCTTAATACTTCTACGCCGTTGCTGATACTGTTTGCTTCTTTTTGATAAAGAATGATAAGATACCCGCAATAAATAAGAAAATAAATGCGATAGTAAAGAATAATCCATTTGCGATAAATCCGTAGATTGCGCAAATCAATAGTACGATACCAGAGAATTTCGGGAATTTCCAAGCTAAGAATCCGAAGAAAATTGATAAGAATGATACCCAAAATACTGCCGCGCCGCTATCGGCCATTGCATCCTCACTAAAACCTACGCCAAACGCTGTCACCATAAATCCACTAGCAAGCCCTGCAAGACCGCCTAAAATTGATAATACCGCTACCCAAATCTTCATATTATATTTTCGCTCCTATTAGTTAACTTTAATTTTCCATTTAACTTCTTTGTCGTCCCACGAAAATGCAGGTTGATATATTAACTCATACGCACTTTCTTTTGTTACGTCATAGTACAGTTTTCCGCTTTTATTTTTACCAGCGTTTAGATCTGCACTGATTTCCATTTCGTCATAACTAAAATAACTATCGAATTGTTCACCGTTTTTGTCGTATAGTTTAAAATCTGTCGAATCAATGAACGCAGATTCTTTATTTGTGTTTACAACTTTTAACGCTAACGTAAGAACTTCATCTTTTTCTGGTGCGCCATATTCAGCAGGCGGTGTGAATTCTGCATTTTCTATAGTGATTTTAACACCATCAATTTTCACTGTATCGCCTACTCCGTAAATCTTATTAGAATCATCTTTTTCTTTTTTATCTGATGCAGATGACTTTTCATCTTTCGTTACGTCCTCAACAGATGTTTCCGCGCAACCAGCTAAAAGCAGAGCACTTGTGGCTACTGTTGCAAATAACCATTTTTTCATGTCATAACCTCCAATATTTGTATATTTTAATTTTATCTTTGATGTTAAGTATTGTATGTAATAAATTTATGTGTTTCTTCTATATAAATATGATATGTATAAGAAAAGAGGGCATCACACCCTCTTTTTTTTGTGTTAAGCAGTTAAATTACGATACTGAACATCAATAAATAACTCATGCAGTTCTTCGTAAGTAAGCTGCTTAATTTCTTCCATTTCTTCTTCCCAATAAGCGATTTTTTCGGGTTCTTCACGACGTATTGCTTTTGCGATGCCATGCCGACAACCATTTAGCATATCTAATTTTGTTTGCTCTAATACAGCGATTAATTTGTTTGATAGTGGTACGATAATTTGTTCCATAAAAAACACACCTTACATGTGATATCCCTAAAACTAAGTAATGACAACTATACATTTATCACTCTTTTACGAATGCTCGACAAGTAGCGGAAAACTCATTTTGGTCCAGTAAAATAGTTGGACCAAAAAATGGACCAAAAAATTTTAGTTTGTTATCGTTTCGGAATGGATTACTAATTATTTATTTGCTGTTTTATAAGGGTTTAAAGACGATATAGTACGCTATATTTTGGGGTGATATAATCCGTACGAATGTACACCCATGGGAACGCGAACAATACATGAAAACATACTAAGTCGATTCATTCAATCGATGCTTGAAAAAATCCCACGCGATCATTCGCATGGGATTTTTTGTTTATAATGAAATGAAAGGGGTGTGTTTGCATGAAAAAGATTTTTTCTACTGAGCATGCCCCTTTCATCTGTTTAAGTAGTAGGGACAATGAATCATATGAATCTAACCGTAGCGCCGCAGCAACTACTCGAGCAAACGCAGGTGTCACTACAGCTTGTAGAAAATTCTGTCACAGCGCATTCACTCCAACTAGCAATAATGAATCATACAAGCGAAGAGCTTGTATATGGCGTCGGCTATGAAATTGACGTGTTTAAAAAGAATACATGGTACACGATTGATGCCGGGCCATTTGCGGTTATCTTACTTGCCATTACATTACCTGCACATGGCCATACTACCGAAGACATCAACTGGGCGCATACATATGGTGCGCTAACGGTGGGGATGTATCGCCTTGTAAAAATGATAGGACCTTACCGCACTAGTGTAGAATTTAGTATTCGTTAAAAAAGCAAATACATGGGAACTGACCCATGTGAGTGAGACAAAGAAAAAGACACGATTTTTCAGCAGATTTTAATCTTTGAACGTGTCTTTTTCTTTTTATGTTGTCTGAGATTTTTATGCTACAGCGGTATGCTTAATGCGTAATTTTATAAGTACGACGAATACGAAGGCAAGTGCGGTACAGCCGATAAGTAATAAGGCGGCGCCGTTCCAGTCGTATAGGTCATAGAAGTGACCGCCTAACGTACCGATGACACTCGAGCCGATATAGTAAAACAATAAATAAAGGGAAGATGCATAGGCTTTTACATCCGGTGCTGCAGAACTTGAAACCCAGCCACTGACAAGATTATGCCACGCAAAGAAACCACATGAAATAATGAATAACCCAGCTAGCATACTAATGAGTGAGGGCATCATCGTAAGGGCGAGACCAACCGCGGTCACGACAAGGCTGACGCGCAGCATTTGCCCACGTGTGAAACGACCGCTTAAACGACCTACCGTCATCGAACCAATCGAGCCGAGTAGCTGAAAGATAAAGACGAAGCCAACAATCGTTTGGCTGAGGCCGTAATGTGCCATTAACGGGAAGCCGACGAAGTTAAAGACTGCGACATATACACCAAGTGCTAAAAAGCCTAGGCCGTAAAAGTACAGTAGTTTCGCATCTTTACATGCTTCAAGTAAGCCGTGTCCCCAGTTGTGGAATGAAAAGCGCGTCTTATGAAAGTTTTTAGAAGGTGCAATTAAAAGCATAAAGACGATAGATAAGACCGTTGTTAGGGTGCCGAGTGTCCAAATGGCGACATGCCAGTTTGTTAAATCGAGCATCGTACTAGACACAATACGTCCGAAAAAACCACCGAAGCCACTGCCGGTAATGTAAATGCCAAGTACTTTTGGAAACTCTTTTGCCGCAAGCTCTTCTGCTAAATACGTAACGGCGATGGCCGGAAAGCCACTGAGTGCGATGCCTTGCAAGGCGCGAATGCCGAGTAAAGTTTCGAAATTGGGCGCGAAGCCAACGACGAGATAAAGTAGTGACGAACTAATTAATGAAAAGACCATAATATTTTTGCGGCCGATAGAATTCGAGATGGCGGCCATAATTAACATACTAAAGGCGAGCGTAAACGTTGAAATCGACAACGCCAAACTTGCCTGTGATGATGTTAAGTGAAAATCGTTTGTAAAATGCTGAATAAATGTTTGTGGACCATATAAATTTGCGAATGTGACCATGCTACCGATAAGCATGCCCCACATGATGTTTGATGTCATAATGCCAGCTCCTTGTTCTTTATGATACGCCCACACTTTCATAACGTCTAATACTTAGTTATTATTAAATTAATAACTTTTAGTTAATAAAGGAGAGCTCGAAATGGAGATGCATCAACTACGCTATTTTAAAGAAATAGCGGAATTAAAACATTATGGCAAGGCAGCGGAGCGACTGCATGTATCACAGCCAGCATTGACGAAGGCCATTCATAAGCTAGAAGACGAACTAGAGGTGCCATTATTTAATCGTACGGGACGCTCGATTGACAGTAGTAGCTACGGGCGAGCTTTTCTACCGTATGTCGAGCGTGCCTTAAAGGAGCTAGAGCAAGGAAGGAAACAACTACAAGGAATGAAAAATCCATCGACAGGGACGGTGCGTTTAGCATTTTTACAATCGATTGGTACAACGCTTCTACCGACAATTTTACGTGATTTTCGACAAGTCTATCCGGCAGTGAGTTTTGATTTAGTGCAGTGTAGCTCGAAGGAGGCGCTTGATTTATTGGAGCGCGGAGACATTGATTTATGCCTTATTACTAATTTTAGTCACACATTTGACGCGGAAAATTGGGTGCCGCTAAAGCGTGAGCAATTGTATGGTTATTGTGCAAATGCGCATGAGCTCGCTATGTCAGGTGCGTGGCCACTAGCACAGCTTGCGGCGTATGACTTTGTGGGGTTTAAGGATGAGCAGCTGATGCAACAGCAATTTGTAAAGTGGTGTCGTGAAGCGGGCTTTATGCCAACAATGGTGTTCCAAGGGACGGATGTGCCGACGGTTGCGGGGCTTATTTCCTCGGATCTTGGCATTAGTATTTTACCGTATTACTCTGGGCTAGAGGCATTACCTATTCACCGCTTTACCATAACAGATATGGACTGTACACGTGATATTGGCCTTGCGTGGAAACGTGGCGGTGTGTTGACCGCCTCGGCGCAGTTATTTGTCGATTTCACAAGTGGGCAACAAAATAATAGTTTTTAGAAGTATGAAAAACGCAATCGTTATATAATGAGGGCGAGGAGGCGTTTACATGAATACTGAAAAATACTTTGAACATATTGGTAGCTTTCTCGATATGAATAATTACGTGTGCGTCGATGATTATTTACGCACACATGGCCTAGATGCTACCTCCATTGAGGAGATGAAAGCGTGGATTGAATCACGTTTTACAAAGAGTGGCGAACGGATTAGTAAACTATATTTTGAACGCTTATTAGAAGCGGTTACCTTACTTAAAACGGACTATGAAGTGTATTTGCGCGAGCGAGAAGGACAGCGACAACTGATTTCAGATAACAATACGAAGCAACGTGAATTATTTGCATTATACACAGAGCGTAGGCAGGAATATGCGACGCTATCAACAACGATTGCGAAGCAGCAGCAAGCACTAGACCGGATGAATGAACGGATGCTACAACGTTTTAATTTAGAAATACAGCAGCAAGAGGCATTAGATGACCAGGCGATTCTTTCAGAGGAGCTCGCGCAAAAGGAATTGCATGATAAGCTAGAACTATCGCGTCGAAAACGGTCTTCCTTAAATCGGAAAATTAATGATATTTCAAAAAGCATTCGTAATTTAAAATCGCGACTAATTGAGTTAGACCGCGACTTAAATGCCTTTGAGCAGGACAACCGTGCACTGAAAAGTCACTTTATGCAGCGCTTGAAAAAAGTATTTCAATTTATGATTTTCCGCACGACCACGCATCACAAGAAGCTTTATATGTACAATGCGATGATGTATCAGCTTGAGTTTATTGAAGATGAGAGTGCCTTTAATAAAATGCTTATTAATCAAAATCGGAAGCAGCAGCAATATGATGGGCGGATTTTACATGAAGAGGCGAATGAATGGCAGCTGAGGGCGTACCGCAAAGAATCAGAGTGGATTTTAAATCATCTCGGCGAATTTGAATCAAGTCATACACTGCGTAATATTTTAGATAGTGATGACGATCAAAATGAAATCTTCGTGAAGCTACAGCATATTACACCGTTTTATAGCCGGTTATTTGATGAATCACGTCAGTATGATGAGTATGAGGTTGATGAATATCATTTCATGTACCGTGGACATAGTGATTCGAACTATAGCTTAGCACCAAGTATTTATAGGAAGCAGAAATGGCTAGAGTCGGAAGAAAAAATGTATCGTGATTTGCATATTAAATGCTCAGAGGAATTGTCACAGTATAGTCGAGGACTTGAGGTGCTTGCATCGATGCAACATTACTCATTACCGACGCGTTTACTCGATTTAACGAGTAGCCCGTTAATCGCATTATTTTTTGCTACAGAGATGGAACCTGACATGGATGGAGAATTTTTAGTGTTTGCGGAGGAAGAGCGGGGTATTGAGTATTATGATAGCGATAAGGCTGAAATGCTCGCAACGCTGCCACTGCTATCGTACAATGACAAAAATAAAATCAAAGTACATGCGATTAAATGTATTTTGACGAGCCTCAACAAAGTCATTGATGATTTTTTAGTAAATGGAATGAGCTCGAAGCGAAAAAGTGTTTTAGCAGTGCGAGATACGATGATTGAGGACTTTAATAGCCACGCATCGGTGCATAAGCTTGTCCATGAAATGAGTAAAAAGGGCGTTAATTATACATCAAATATTAACCCGATGGATATGCTTGATATTTTAGTCGTACGTCCGATTCAAAATAATACGCGCATCGTTCGGCAGCACGGGGCCTTTATTATTAACGGCTTATTAGAGCGCAATGAATGTGAGCGTAAAATCGAGGAAATTCGCTATCGTACTTCAAATGAAAATGATGATGTGCGCTCGATTGAAGCCTTTTTAGCAGTTTATGAGGATATTTTAAATCCACGTCTAATCGATATGCTAGAAGTGCTATTAGAGGAAGCGAAAAATGGTATTAAAGTTCGGTATATTCTACCGTCAGACGTCAAGGCAGATTTACAGGAATGGTTGGACGTAATTGAAATTAATGAATCCACCATTTATCCAGATTACGAACGCGTTGCAAGCTATTTAAAACGAACAGTATTAGCGAAATAGGAGGATGAATTGATGACAAATTTATATGATTTTAACGCGACACTTGAAAACGGGGAACAGTATTCACTTGAGAAATACAAAGGACAGGTTGTTTTAGTGGTGAACACCGCAACAAAATGCGGCTTCACACCACAATTTGATGGCTTAGAAAAACTCTATGAAGAGTACAAGGATCAAGGCTTTGTCGTATTAGGTTTTCCGTCAAATCAATTTAAGCAGGAGCTAGACAGTGGGCAGGAAGCGGCTGCTGCTTGTCGCCGTGACTACGGCGTGACATTTCCAATGCATGAACTAACAGATGTGAACGGGGAGCACGCGGAGCCGGTATTTAAATTTATGACATCGTCCGCTAAAGGCTTTTTAGGTAGCGAAAGTGTAAAATGGAACTTCACGAAATTTTTAGTTGACCGTGAAGGGAAGGTTGTCGAGCGCTTTGCGTCAAAAGATAAACCAGAATCGTTAAAAAAGGCGATTGAGAAATTATTATAATATTGCGAAATCAGTAAACGTTTGGTATACTTACAAATGTAAATCGAATATGCAGCACGCGGTGTAAAATCTTCAAAGTGATTTTACTTAAAAGGGAAGTTTGTGAAAGTCAAACGCTGTCCCGCAACTGTAAATACCGGTCAAACTTGCATAACCACTGCTTTTTAGCGGGAAGGGCGAGAAGACGAGAGGTATGAGCCAGGAGACCTGCCGTATGCAAAAGCATCTAGTTTACCTACGAGGATAGGAAGATGTTGGCTACAGATTATTTTGTAGATGGCAGCTGCTTCTGTGTGAAGGGCTGTTTTTTAAACTTTATTGTGAGAGATAAGTATAGATACTTCAACTCACCTATACTCAATCGCTTGAATCCCTTCAATGATGAATATTTGCATTCCGTTATGAACTCCCCAAATTCTAACTATGAATCAATCATCTTCAAGCGGAAAAAGAGGCTGGCCTTGCGCCGGTCTCTTTTTTTTTGAAACAATACAAAAAGCAGGAAGCGATTGGCGCGTTCCTGCTTTTTCATACTTAGATGGTGTCTAAGTATTATTTTATTGCTTCGAATCATCATAAACTTTACTGTAGACAGAAATATGATGTAACGTATGGTCCTTAGTTGAGCCGGTGAATTTCAACATGAAATTACCTGCTGCATAGCTCCAAATACGGTCTGGTCCTAGCTTTGTTTTAATAGATGGCTGACCTAATTGCTTTTTAATCGCCTTAAAAGAAATACTTGATAATGGTGTTTTACCATCATCTGCTACAAATGCACGTAATTCATATAAAATATGGCCGCGTCCAATACCCACCCCATAAGCAATTTGTTCTTTCTTTGCTACACGGTATTGTACATAATTTGCTGTATTTAAAAAAGATAAGTTTGGTTTTCTCCATTGTTCTTCCACTTGTGTATACGTTGTTTGACCAACTGTAAATGGCACATTTGGAAGCTGGCCTTTTTTCGCTGCTGCTACAGTTTCTGTTAAAAAGGCTGTTGGATTCGCTACATTATTATTTTTTAAAGAAGCATTCGTATCTTTCGTAGAAGTCGTTGCGGCATTCGAAGTCGTCTTGTTATCTTCTGTTGACGTTTCTTTTGTTGATGAACTAGAGGCACAGCCTTGAAGCAATGCAGTCGCTAGTACACATGGTACGATAAGTCGGGTGAGTTTCATTGCAACCCCTCCTATAGGAATTCGGTAAAAGAATACCGTTTATAATTATAGCAAAACTTCTGTGCTGTTAAATGATGATTTACAGAAAAAAAGAAATTCTATCATTTGAATCATTGTTTTGAAGGTATGTAGCTGTAGAATGTCCATATTTTAAAAGAAAGAAACTGTTTGATAAAAACGTAATATGAAAAAAGCAGAAACCGTGTCACTACGAGGTTTCTGCTTTTTCTTAACATGAAAGAACGCTATTTTTCAACTTGAACGCTACGCGGTGTATAGGCTGTTGGCACATTTTCATTGCTTTTAAATAGTTGATAAATGTATCAGTATCGATGCCAATAATTTCACTGTTCTTAAGCTTTGTAAATGTTGGAAAGTTATCGCCACCGCCTGTTAAATAATTATTTAACACGACAGTATACGATTTATTCGCAACAATTTTTTCTGAGCTTGATTTATCGCCGACAAAAACATCAACGATTTCTTTGTCGTTGTACGTATAGTGTAGACCGGCTACTTCTAAGCCACGACCGCCTGAGAATTGCTCATTTAACACTTGAGTGATTTGAGCCCCTGTTAATGTCCAGTGTATAGGAAGTTCGAGAATGGTTGAACCTTTTGCGCAGCTTCCCATGTAATGATGTTTCGCCCATCTTTTACTGTTGCGACTAAATCGTCACGTACACCACCAGAGTTTGTGAATGCAAAATCGACATGACGTTCTAAATTTTTCATTAGGGCAAGCTGTGAGTCTGCTACTAAATTACCGACAGCTGAGCCTCCAATTTTAGCTATACGGACGCTTGATAAACGCTCTGCATCAAGTGTCGCAATTTGAGCGCGTGTCACAGTCGCTGTTAATTGAGCGGCATTTTGCACGATGCGATTCACATTTTTTACGACACTATTTTTATTAATTACTGTATTTGAGCGCGTGTAATTGTATTTTACAGTAGCTGCTGGCGTTTTCACGAAATCATTTGTTGTCGTGCTAATTTTACCTGTTGCGACATTGTATGATTTACCATAATCGAATGATTCGACAACGCGAATATTCTTTTTACCATAAAGACCATTAGCGAATGAATGACTATGTCCACCAAAGACAATATCAACAGAATGATTTGGTGCGATTTTATCTAATTTATCAATGATTTGTGTGACAGAACCGCCAACTTGTGCTTTGTTTGGCTTCGCTGCTTGTGTTTCGATTGTTTGATTCGATGTACCTGTATTTTCAGCGCCAGCATGAGCTAAGACAACAATGGCCTTTACACCTTTTTTACGTAGTACCTTATCGTATTTCGCAATGGCCTTTGCAGGATCTGTGAAGCTAAGATTTTTCGTATGTGTCGGCATAATTAATTGCTGTACATATGGGTCAACAACGCCGATAAAACCAACTTTTACACCATTAATCGTTTTAATTTCATATGGTTTAAAGCCAGAAATCGTTTTTTTCGACTTTTTATTGACGACATTTGCCGCTAAAAGCGTTGTGTTACTTTTTTCAATTTTATAACGACTTACAAGATCATAATTTGGTGTATCATATGTGGCTTTTTTTCCTTGAATCACGCGTAAAAATTCGTCTAAACCGTCATTTAATTCATGATTCCCAATGACACCAAGTTGGAAATTCATCGCATTTAAAATCGAAATGGTTGGATGATCTTGAAGCAAGCTAGAAATGGCAGGGCCACCACCTAAAATATCACCTGTATGTACAGAAATTGAGTTTGTATTGGCTGATTTTAAGTTATTTGTTTTCGCAAATGCTTGTTTTTCTTTTGATAAATTGTAAGCAAGAGAAGCCATGCCACCAATTGTTTTTCCTGCACTATTTGTATACGTGCTATCAATGTATCCGTTTAGGTCATTAATCCCTAAAAATTGTACAGGTACGTTCTTTGCTGTTGTTTTGGCATCAGCAGTTGTTGATAATGCACAGAACAGTGCGGCTGTCGCACTTAATGAAACTAGAAATTTCGAACGAATAATTCTAAAGTCCTCCTTATAAATTGTGTTATAGTGATAAAATAATTATGATTCAATATTTTTATTTTCACAATTATGATTTTAAATACATTTAAAAAAAGGAATTAAATGGAATTTTCAGTCCTGGTATATCGTCACAAATTGACCATAATTTAATAAGCAGGAGACGTATTTAACTAGCATGTTAGCGACAAGCATATAATAATAGAAGGTAGAAATAATCGTGTGAGAGGAAGCATTGAATTGACGACATGTTTAACGGCAGCGCCGGTAGTGAAAGTGTTTTTGGGGAATGAAGAAATTGGGGAGGTTCGATTGAAGCAGGAGCATCCGTTTTTAATGAAGGGACAGCGAACGTATCATGCTATTTATGAAGTGATGACGGCTAAACAACAGCTCATCGGAACTTTTCAGCCACATTTTATGGCAGTAGCGAAAGGTTATGAGCTCGTGTTACCGACATATGGCACCATCCTAGATACGACAACCATACGAGAGGGTTATTGTGCATCGATTCGCGGGACGACGTATGAAGTCCGCAGAGGACAACAAGTCTTTGAGTTTGTGATGGATAATTGTGTGAAAATGATGATAGAGGTGACGCATGTGATTCGATTAACCGCATTAGAAGAAGTAAGTGATGAGGAGCAATTAATCGTAGCCATGATTGCGATGAAGTTAGCTGCTACATAGAGTGGGAGAGGCGGAGACATTCTAGCCTCTTTTTTTGCGAAAGAAAAAAGAAGAGACTGACATGTCAATCTCCTCCTTATGACGAAATCATAAATGATTGTTACATCACTGTACGATATAAGCCAACTACTTTACCTAAAACAGAAACCTTTTCAACGATGATTGGCTCCATTGTGGCGTTTTCAGGTTGTAAGCGGAAGTGGTGCTCTTCTTTATAGAAGCGTTTTACTGTTGCTTCATTTTCTTCTGTCATCGCGACAACAATTTCACCGTTATTTGCAGATGATTGTTGTTTGACGATAACATAGTCACCATTTAATATGCCAGCCTCGATCATCGAATCGCCCATAATCTCAAGCATGAAAATATGGTCATCTGATGTCGCGTAAGACGATGGAATAGGGAAGTACTCCTCAATATTTTCAATTGCAGTTATCGGCATACCAGCCGTTACTTTTCCTACAAGTGGCACATGGAGTACGTCTTTTTTCTTAACGGCTTCATCCGCTGTATCTAATACCTCAATAGCACGTGGCTTTGTTGGGTCACGACGAATTAATCCTTTACTTTCTAAACGAGCTAAATGCCCATGCACAGTTGAACTAGATGCTAGTCCAACAGCCTCACCGATTTCACGTACAGAAGGTGGATACCCTTTTGTGCGGACCTCTTCTTTAATAAAAGCTAAAATGTCTTCTTGTCTCTTTGAAACTTTTTTCATTTTTTTCACCTCACCTAGTCTATACCTATCGTACTCCGAGTATAACAAATGCGAACAAACAATGCAAACATAAGTTCGAAAAAAATAGTTGACACGAATGTTTGTTCGTTTTAAAATAAGAACACATATTCCGAACGTATATTCGAAAGGGTGATTTTCGTGATAAAGTGGATGAAGAAAAATGGTGCAACAGCCGGTATATCAGCGATTGTAGTATGGAGTATGCTTCTAACAATACATGGACTTTTCGATACAACAGATTTTGGCATAATTCAAGTCGAAGATGGCGATACGCTGTGGACATTAGCGGAGCGTTATAAAGGCGATATGGACCGAGAAGATTGGATTTTATCAGTGAAGCGTGAAAATGCCATTTACGAGGACCGTCTATATGTCGGCGATGAGTTAAATGTGCCAAATGGCCACCACAACATAGAGCAAATCGAAGTCGCAACAAATAAATAAAGGCGAAATGCTTGCGTTTAGACCAATTTTTTCATACCTTTGTAGTAGTAGTATATGAAGGGAAGAAAAAATATGTTACCACAAGCAAAAATTAACCGCATCAATGCATTAGCGAAAAAGAAAAAAGCAGGTACACTAACACAGGAAGAAGCAAAAGAACAATCAGCACTTCGTCAAGAATACTTGCAAGCTTTCCGCGGCAATATGCGTCGTACAATTGAAAATGTTCGTGTCATGGACCCAGAAGGGAATGACGTCACACCGGACAAATTAAAACAAGTACAAGAAATCAAATCAAAATTAAATCGTCTTAACTAATGAATTCAGCAGCCGTTGTCAGACGTCTGCTGTTTTTTAATTCCTAGTTAGAAAAAAATTGAGTGATGTAATATTTTGAAAATTGGAATATTTTTTCATAGCGCTTACAATTGATTGAAAAATCATTGTATTCTTTACCAATTTTGACTAGACTGTAGGTAGTACAATATTTTGCTTATTTTAGAAAGGATGTCTATATTACAATGACGCAACAAGCAGATCAGTTAGCAATTAATACGATTCGTACTTTATCAATCGATGCGATTGAAAAAGCAAACTCAGGTCACCCAGGTTTACCAATGGGTGCAGCACCAATGGCTTACACGCTTTGGACAAAACAAATGCACCATAACCCTAAAAACCCAACTTGGTTCAACCGCGACCGTTTCGTTTTATCAGCAGGTCATGGTTCAATGTTACTTTACAGCCTTCTTCACTTAGGTGGCTACGGCCTTGAAATGGAAGAAATCAAAAGCTTCCGCCAATGGGGTTCTAAAACACCAGGTCACCCAGAATACCGCCACACAGCAGGCGTAGAAGCAACAACAGGTCCATTAGGTCAAGGGATCTCAATGGCCGTTGGTATGGCAATGGCTGAGGTACATTTAGCTGCAACATACAACAAACCAAACTACAATGTTGTCGATCACTATACATTCGCACTTTGTGGCGATGGTGATTTAATGGAAGGTGTTTCTGCAGAAGCAGCGTCACTTGCTGGTCACTTAAACTTAGAAAAACTGATCGTTTTATACGATTCAAATGACATCTCTTTAGATGGTGATTTAAATAAATCATTCTCTGACAAAACAGCAGATCGTTTCAAATCTTATGGCTGGAACTACATTTCAGTAGAAGACGGTACAGATGTTGAAGCAATCAATACTGCAATCGAACAAGCAAAATCACATAAAGGCCAACCAACTTTAATTGAAATCAAAACAGTTATTGGCTTTGGTTCTCCAAACAAATCTGGTAAATCAGATTCTCATGGTGCACCACTAGGCACGGACGAAGTAAAATTAACAAAAGCAGCTTACGGCTGGGATGGCGAAGATTTCTTCGTACCAGAAGAAGTATATACAACATTCAACGAAGCAGCTGAAGTAAATGGCGCACAAGTAGAAGCAAAATGGAATGAATTACTTGCAGGTTATAAAGCGGAATTCCCAGAACTTGCGACGCAATTTGAAAATGCCATCGCTGGTAAATTACCAGAAAACTTCGATGCAGATTTCCCTGTATACGAAGCTGGTAAATCAGTAGCGACACGTTCATCTTCAGGTGAAGTAATCAATGCTATCGCAAAAGCTGTACCATCATTCTTCGGTGGTTCTGCTGACCTTGCAGGCTCAAATAAAACAACAATCAAAGGCGCTGGCGATTTCTCAGCACAAACACCAGAAGGCCGTAATATCTGGTTTGGTGTACGTGAATTCGCAATGGGTGCAGCACTTAACGGGATGGCACTTCACGGTGGCTTAAACGTATTTGGCGGTACATTCTTCGTATTCTCTGATTATGTACGTCCAGCAATTCGTTTATCAGCACTTATGGGCTTACCTGTAACATATGTATTCACACATGACTCAATCGCTGTCGGTGAAGATGGTCCAACACACGAACCAATCGAACACTTAGCAGCATTACGCGCAATGCCAAACCTTTCTGTTATCCGTCCTGCAGATGCAACGGAATCAGCAGCAGCGTGGAAACTTGCGTTAGAATCAGAAACAACCCCAACGGCATTAGTGCTTTCTCGTCAAAACTTACCAGTTCTTGATGCAGATAAAGAAACGGTTTACGAAGGCGTTGCAAAAGGTGCATACGTTGTATCGCCAGCGAAAAAAGACGTAGCAGATGCGATTCTTATCGCAACAGGTTCTGAAGTAGGTTTAGCTGTTGAGGCACAACAAGCATTAGCTGCAGAAGGAATTGACGCACAAGTTGTCTCAATGCCTGATATGGCTCGCTTTGATGCACAAGATGCAGCTTATAAAGAAGCGGTATTACCAAAAGCAGTAACAAAACGTTTAGCAATCGAAATGGCGGCATCATTCGGTTGGCATAAATATGTTGGCTTCGAAGGCGATGTACTTGCTATCGATACATTCGGTGCTTCTGCTCCTGGTGAAAAAGTGATTGAAGAGTACGGATTCACAGTTGAAAACGTTGTCTCTAAAGTAAAAGCACTTTAATAGAAAAGGAAGACGAAGATGGGCGAAAAGGCCGTCTTCGTCTTTTTTTAATTGTGAACGAAGGATGAAATTCCGCAAACGCTAGTAACGATAAAGTTTTTATTGTATAATGACTTTCGGAGAGATTTATCTCGTTTTATGCAAAAGAGGAGGAAACTACGTGAATACAGCATTAGCTATCGTTCTTATCATTGTAGCCCTTATCGTGGGTGCTGTCGGCGGTTTCTTTATGGCTCGTCAATATATGATGAAATACCTTAAAGAAAATCCACCAATCAATGAAGATATGCTTCGTATGATGATGACGCAAATGGGTCGTAAACCATCTGAAAAACAAGTACGTCAAGTAATGTCTCAAATGAATAAAGCAACTGACCAACAACTTGGTAAAAAAAATAAAAAATAATTGTTTGACTAGCTACCTGATAACTCAATATTGAGCCGTTTAGGTAGCTGTTTTTTATAGGAGGAATTTTTCATGGCAAAAAAACAACAGCGTCAAGCACAGGGTGGCGCAAAAAAACAACAAGATGATAAAGTAACATTAGCTGATCAACTTGGTGGCGATTTACTTGCGCAGTTAAAAAATGCTAAAAAAGAATTAGAGCAAAAAGAGCAAGCCGCCAAACAAGCAGCGAAAGAACAAGCGATAAAAGAGAAAAAGCAACGTGAGAAAAACATGTCCTTTTCTGAACTATTAGATGAGTACGGCTTTGGCGATACCAATTCAAAAAAATAAAGTATTAAAACTCATTTTGGATTCTTAAAAGCCTTTTAAGAAAGAATAGCTCAATGATGGCGTTATCAGTAGGCGTGCCGTTCGGGGTATGCGCATGATAACGCCTTTTCTTTGCTCTTTTTTGATGCTATGTATTAAACCGTACTAAGCATATATATTCATTCCACTCTTTTATAAGGTTCGATTATCGGTTTTGCCCATTAAAAAAAACACCTTCAAAGATGTATATCCTTGAAAGTGTTTTTTACTTTTTATATTGTGTCAGCTCTTTAGCGCAGTCCAAAAAAGTAATACCTTTTTTGTGACGAACCGCTATCCTTTCATATTAGTCGCGATGTGTCGTATACAGTTCTTTTTTTGTTAAACCTGCTAGTGCGGCATAATCAAAATCAGCTGGCAGACGGTGATACGCATCGATATTTTGTGTTAGTTGTGCCACGTTAGAGGCGCCAACAATCGTGCTTGCAACAGCCGGGTGCGCTAAATTGTAGCCAATTGCTGCTGATAGGACGTCAGGATACGCATCAGCGATATGGCCAAGTGTATCCGTTAATTGCTGCTGTGAATACGATAAATAGCCATCATGCTTTTGCAAGCGCTTCGCCCACTCATTCGTTAATAAGCCTTTTGCGACCGTACCACGTGACACGACAGAAGCACCTTGCTTTGTAATGAAATCAAACCATTCCTCTGGGCGACGGTCGAGGGCGCTATACTGCATCATAACCCCATCCGCCGCACTCATTGGTAAAAACGTTTTTAACACATTTGGACGAATCGATGAAATGCCGTAAGCGCGAATCAGCCCTTCTTTTTTTAGCGTCTCAAATGCATCTGTTACTTCTTCAAAGGAATCATCGAGTGTACCGCCATGAAGCTGGTAAAAGTCTAGATAATCGGTTTGTAGACGTGTCAAACTATCCTTTAAGCCACTAATAATATGCTCCTTCGACGCATCCCAGTGCCAGCCATCTCCATCTGCATTCCACACATTGCCAACTTTTGAGGCAATATAAATATCCGCGCGTTTTGTTTTTAACGCGTCCCCGACGATGCGTTCATTTTCCCCCTTATTATAGAGGTCGGCTGTGTCGAAATAATTGATGCCGCTATCGACCGCCACATCAATTATTTTTTGAGCCTCCGCTCGTTCTAATGGCAGCGACATACACCCAAAACCTAACTCTGAAATATGTAGCTCACTTTGTCCTAATTTTCGTGTGCGCATACTAAACGCCTCCTTTTAAAACATGGTACAATGAATAGCAGTAAAAGGAAAATGATAGGAGAAAAAAGAGCATGAAATTTGAAGAAAAAACGATTGCAACAGAACCGATTTTTAGTGGCCGCGTTATTCAAGTACAAGTAGATAC
This sequence comes from Kurthia populi, assembly GCF_042686175.1. Classification (NCBI taxonomy): domain Bacteria; kingdom Bacillati; phylum Bacillota; class Bacilli; order Caryophanales; family Caryophanaceae; genus Kurthia; species Kurthia populi. The sequence goes on from NZ_JBHUOR010000033.1 coordinate 21,362, forward strand.
TGTAACATTACCAGACGGGGAACAAGCGAAGCGCGAAATCGTCAAACATCCTGGTGCGGTTGGGATTATCCCGATTACAGCGGATGGCAAATTAATTGTTGTCGAACAATACCGTAAAGCATTAAATCGCTCAATCGTCGAAATTCCAGCAGGTAAAATCGAGCCGGGTGAGGATTTAACGGTTTGTGCGCTACGCGAGCTTGAGGAAGAAACAGGCTACGGCACGCAAAACGTAACGTATTTACAAGAGGTTGTGACATCACCAGGCTTTTGTGACGAGGTCGTGCACATTTTTGTCGCACGCGATATTTTCAAACTCGACAACCCTGCGGCATTAGATGACGATGAATTTGTTGAAATGTCAGCGATTACATTAGAAGAAGCACAAAACCTCATGGCACAAGGTGCGATTTGTGATGCGAAAACGATTATTGCGGTCATGTGGCTATACAATCAACAAAGGAAATAGAATGATTCTTATGTAGAAACTCCCGATTTAAGTGAAAATAGTTGATTTTTTATGATATTTCGCTAATATAGTCCATGTAGCAGTTACTAATTGAAAATCATTTTATAATTATTCTAATTTAGTAATCATTCTAATTTAAATAACTTATATCATATTGAAAATATAATTTAGAGTTTGGTATAATAGGAACAGTTTAGGGGGGCGTCATATGGAAAGCCGTATTGATCGTATTAAAAAACAACTACATGGTGCGAGCTATAAACTGACGCCGCAACGTGAAGCAACGGTACGCGTGCTTTTAGAAAACGAAGAAGACCACCTCAGCGCTGAGGATGTTTATTTACTCGTAAAAGAAAAAGCACCGGAAATTGGGCTAGCGACAGTATATCGTACATTAGAGCTTTTAACAGAGCTAAAAATTGTCGATAAAATTAACTTCGGTGACGGAGTTTCTCGTTATGATCTTCGTCAAGAAGGCGCAGCTCACTTCCATCACCACCTTGTTTGTATCGAATGTGGCGCCGTTGATGAAATTCAAGAAGACTTGCTTGACGATGTTGAAGCAGTCGTTGAAAAACGCTGGAATTTCACAGTTAAGGACCACCGCTTAACATTTCATGGTATTTGCTGGCGTTGTAATGAACGTCATGCAAACGAAGATGAACAATAAAACTTCCTATTGAATAAGCTAGTAGATAGGACAGCATGATACGTTTATAGCTTAGAGGAAGGATAGCAGATGCTGTCCTTTTTTTATTGGAGGGATTAGATGGAACAACAAACAGATGCCGTAGCGGATTATTTGCACTTTTTACGTGTGGAGCGACAGCTTGCGGCCAATACGCTCACGTCATATGAGCGTGATCTAATGAGCTATGTTACGCATCTTTTTGAAGTGCAAAACATAAAGCATTTCGATGATATTGAACGGGTACATATTTTACTTCATTTACAACAGTTGCGTGAAGCAGGGAATACCGCGCGTACTGTTTCGCGTCATATTTCTGCCATTCGGTCATTTCATCAGTTTTTATTACGTGAAAAACGCTGCGCCAATGACCCAACCGTTCATATTGAGCTCCCGAAGCTTGAGCAGAAGCTGCCTGAAGTGCTCACGATTGAACAAGTAGATGCCCTTATTAATGCGACTGCAAATGCGAAGCCACCTGCAAATATACGCGACCGTGCAATGCTAGAGCTGTTGTATGCGACAGGAATGAGGATTTCAGAGTGTATTGATTTAAACTGTGAGGACCTGCATTTGACGATGGGCTTTGTGCGCGTTTTCGGTAAAGGTGGAAAGGAGCGCATTGTGCCACTAGGTCGATCAGCCATTGCGGCTTGCGAGACGTACTTAAACCAGGGGCGCTTTGTGCTTGAAAAGCCAGAGAATCGCACGGAGGCGTTATTTTTAAACCAACGAGGGAAAAGGTTAACGAGACAGGGTGTTTGGAAGCTATTGAAGGGATACGCATCAAAAGTGGGGATTGAGAAGATGACACCGCATATTTTCCGCCATTCCTTTGCGACCCATTTGATTGAAAATGGCGCAGATTTACGTGCTGTTCAGGAGTTGTTAGGTCACGCGGATATTTCAACGACGCAGATTTATACACATATTAGTAAAACACGTCTACGAGAGGTTTATAAGACGTTCCATCCACGTGCGTAATTTTTTTTAGAATGTCAGAGGTCTGACGTTTATTTTTCATGAAAATTTGTTAGAATGTAAGTAATTGATAGGAGGGTTTTTCTAATGAAACCATTTAAACGTATTCACTTAATCGTTATGGACTCTGTCGGAATCGGCGAAGCTCCAGACGCAGCAAACTTTAATGATGTAGGTGCTGATACACTAGGGCACATCGCGGAAGAAATGAAAGGGCTTCATATGCCAAATATGGAACGTTTAGGTTATACGAATATTCGTAGCTTAGTGGGCCGCGAAGATTTACAAGGGATGACAAGCGTTGACAAACCAGAGGCTTATTTTGGCTATATGCAAGAAGCATCTGTAGGAAAAGATACGATGACAGGTCACTGGGAAATCATGGGCCTAAACATCGACAAACCATTTAAAGTATACCCAGAAGGCTTCCCGAAAGAATTATTAGATGAATTGGAAGCGCGTACAGGACGAAAAATCTTATGTAACTTACCGTACTCAGGTACAGCGGTTATCGAGGATTACGGGAAGGAGCATATGGAAACAGGTGCCTTAATCGTTTATACATCTGCTGACCCTGTTATGCAAATTGCCGCACATGAAGATATTGTGCCGTTAGATGAATTATATAAAATTTGTGAAATCGCACGTGAGCTCACACAAAAACCAGAATTTTTAGTAGGTCGTGTCATTGCACGCCCATTCGTTGGTGAGCCAGGAAGCTTTACACGTACGTCTAATCGTCATGATTATGCATTAAAACCATTTGGTCGTACCGTAATGAATGAGCTGAAAGATGCCAATTTAGACGTTATCGCACTTGGTAAAATTTCAGATATTTACAATGGCGAAGGTGTCACAGAAGCCATTCGTACAAAAGACAACACGGACGGTATGGATAAATTAGTGGATGTCGTAAAACGTGACTTCCATGGCTTATCATTCCTAAACTTAGTCGATTTTGATGCGAACTTCGGTCACCGCCGCGATCCACTTGGTTACGGAGAGGCATTACAAGAGTTTGACCGCCGCTTACCAGAAGTGTTAGAGGCAATGGGTGAGGATGATTTATTATTAATCACAGCAGACCACGGCAATGACCCAACCTTCCCAGGGACAGATCATACACGTGAATATGTGCCATTAATCGCGTATTCAAAACGCTTCGTTAATGGCGGAAAAGCATTACCTAAAATGAATACTTTCGCGTCACTTGGCGCAACGGTAGCGGATAACTTCGACGTCTCGCTACCACAGTACGGTGACAGTTTCTTAAATGACTTAAACTAACTTGATTTTAACTTGATGAAATGAGGGATTATACGATGCGCATGGTAGATATTATTGAAAAGAAACGCGACGGACATGAATTAACAACAGAAGAAATTCGCTTCTTTATTGAAGGTTATACAAATGGTACAATTCCAGATTATCAAGCGAGTAGCTTAGCAATGGCCATTTACTTCCAAGATATGTCGGACCGCGAACGTGCTGATTTAACAATGGCAATGGTTGAATCAGGTGACCAAATTGATTTGTCTGCCATCGATGGCGTAAAAGTTGATAAGCACTCGACAGGTGGTGTGGGTGATACAACAACGCTTGTACTTGGCCCATTAGTAGCGGCTACGGGTGTTCCGGTAGCGAAGATGAGTGGTCGTGGTCTAGGTCATACAGGTGGTACAATCGATAAGTTAGAAGCAATTGAAGGCTTCCATGTGGAATTGACGACAGAGCAGTTTGTGAAACAAGTAAATGACATTAAAGTAGCTGTTATCGGACAATCAGGGAATTTAACACCGGCTGATAAAAAACTGTATGCATTACGTGACGTAACAGGCACTGTTTCAAGCATTCCGTTAATTGCGAGCTCAATTATGAGTAAAAAAATCGCTGCTGGGTCTGACGCGATCGTGTTAGACGTTAAAACAGGTGACGGTGCGTTTATGAAAACGAAGGAAGACTCGATTAAATTAGCGAAAGCGATGGTGAAAATCGGGAATGCAGTCGGTCGTAAAACAATGGCCATCATTTCAGATATGGACCAGCCACTTGGCGCAGCAATCGGTAATGCGCTTGAAGTAAAAGAGGCGATTGAAACATTACAAGGCAATGGCCCAGAGGACTTAACAGAGCTATGCTTAACACTTGGCTCTCAAATGGTTGTTGTAGCAGGGCATGCCGCAACGCTGGAAGAAGCACGTGAACAGCTAAAAGAAGTGATTGCAAACGGTAAGGCGCTAGACGTGTTTAAGAAATTTGTTGAGGCACAAGGCGGCAATCCTGCAGTAGCAGATGATCCATCACTATTACCTCAGGCGAAATACAAAGTAGAAGTTCCAGCAAAACAAGCAGGCTTTATCGGTCATATTGTGGCGGATGAAATCGGGACAGCGGCGATGCTACTTGGTGCAGGACGTGCAACAAAAGAATCTGAAATCGATTTAGCTGTTGGGTTAATGCTACACAAAAAAGTGGGTGACGCCGTAGAAGAGGGCGACTCACTTGTAACAATCTACGCGAACCGCGAAGATGTGCAAGAAGTTATCGAAAAAATCTATGCGAATATTTCAATTGTCGATACTAAACCAGCCATTCCAGCATTAATTGAAGAAGTGATTACCGAGTAATCGGCAAAAAAGCGCTAGGACATGTTCCTGGCGCTTTTTTTGATTATTTGAATATTGACAAGCATGTCGTTCGAGCATACGATGAAACACAAGAAGATAGAAAGAAGGAACAAATGATGGATTTACAACAAAAATTAGTGGCATATCGTCGAGAGCTACATGAGCATCCAGAGTTGTCATTTCATGAGTACGAAACGACAAAGCGTTTAACAAATTGGCTAACAGAAGCGGGCATTGACATTATTGATTTTGGTTTAGAAACGGGCGTCGTTGCAGAAATTAAAGGGGCACAAGCGGGGCCGTTAATCGCCTTACGTGCTGACATTGATGCATTACCGATTACGGAGCAATCTGGCGTAACATTCACATCAAAAAATGATGGCATCATGCATGCATGTGGGCATGATTTTCACGCGACATCGATTCTTGGGGCTGCACTCTTATTAAAAGAGCGTGTAGCTGAGTTAAAAGGTACGGTGCGCATTATTTTCCAACCAGCAGAAGAAGTAGCGCAGGGCGCAGATTATGTAGTGAAAAAAGGTGTACTACAAAATGTTGCCGCGATTTTTGGTATGCATAATAAACCGGAATTACCAGTAGGTACGATTGGTGTAAAATCAGGTTCATTAATGGCGAGTGTGGACCGTTTTGAATTAGATGTAGTAGGCATTGGTGGTCATGCGGGTATTCCAAATGACACCATTGACCCCATCGTCATTGCTTCGCAAATTGTTGCTGGCTTCCAATCAATTGTGAGCCGTAACCTAAGTCCATTTAGTAATACCGTTGTATCGGTCACAAAATTCCAAGCCGGTAATACGTGGAATGTCATTCCGGAAAAAGCCGAATTAGAAGGAACGGTACGCTCATTCCAAGAAGTAGACCGTGAAACAACGGGTAAACGTATGCGCGCGCTTGCAGAAGGCATTGCCGCAAGTTACGGTGCGAAAGCGAATTTCCGGTGGTTTCCGTACTTACCAGTTGTAGATAATGCCGTGCGCTTTGAAACAGTTGCACGTGAGGCGGCAGAAGCGATTGGCTATGCAGCAGTAGAAGCCATTCCAAATCCTGCGGGCGAAGATTTTGCCTTTTATCAGCAAACGATTCCAGGCTTTTTCGTCTGGATGGGCGTCGATGGACCACATGGCTGGCATCATCCCGCATTCCGTTTGACAGAAGATGCTTTAAGCGTTGCGGCTAATTATTTCGCAGAGCTTGCAGTACGTGTATTAGCGCAGTGGCAAGAAGCATAATCTTTTCAGCATGTTCACGAGTGAACATGCTTTTTTGTTGTGAAAAATTAAAACTCGTCAAAAGCCGAGAAAGCGTCTTTTCGATACGACATATTTTTGAATATGTGTCAACGCTAAGCTGATAGACCTGCATATTGCGCAACCATTTGCTTGAATAGCGAGTAGACGCAAATAAATACGATAAAGCTGGCGATAGTTAATATAATTTAGCACGCAGTATTGACAAAAACGGCTCAAAAACATCCGCTAGAGGTCGATTTTCACCCCGTTTCACGTTGTTTGGGGCTTTTTTTGAACAAAGATCACGCTACTGTACTTATAAAATGGCGCATTTTAGCGCGTGTAAAATAAATGACAGAGAGCAAGCTAGTTGCACGAGTTCGTCGCTTAAAACAACCCGGTAGAGCATCGGAAACGACCTTTTTTAACCCATTTTGCATGAAAACAGGCTTTTTTATAAGCGCAAAAATAATAATGATATGCGCAAAAATAGTGAATAAAAATTTTGCTTGACTGCTTTCTGCAAGATAATTAATAGCGCAAGCTTTTTTATTATGCATATCGGCATTGTTTGGCACTTATTTTTAACTATGTCGTAGCCAAAAGACGCTTTCTGAGCTTATCAAGTATTTCTGATAAAGGATTTTCAAAGAAGCATATGTGTAAGGAAAGGGTGAATTTTTTTCACTTGCTAGCAAAGGACGTTTTAAAAATACGCACTAATAGAAGAAACGACCAATTTTCTTTCATTTATACAGTGTTCTACATAAAAATTCGAAAAAATTAGAATTACGCCTTTTTTTATGTTAAAGTTCTGAGTATAATAATTTTTACGAATATTTCAACAATGTGGTTAGGGGAGAATGAATATGCATTTATATGGAACACAAACCGTAACATCAGAAGGTCATTTAGCGATTGGTGGCGTCGATACGGTTGAATTAGCAAAAGAATACGGCACACCAGCATTCATTTACGATATTGCGCTTTTCCGCGAGCGTGCACGAGGTTTTGTGGAGACATTTAAAAAAGAAAACGTCAAAGCGCAAGTTGCCTATGCATCAAAAGCTTTTTCAGCTGTAGCTATTTACCAAGTAGCACAACAGGAAGGCTTATCTGTCGATGTCGTATCAGGCGGTGAATTATTCACAGCGCTAAAAGCAGGCTTCCCAACAGAAAAGATTCATTTCCATGGCAATAATAAAAGTGTTGAAGAATTAACGTATGCGCTTGATTCAAAAATCGGCTGTATCGTGATTGATAACTTTTATGAAATTGAGCTATTAAAACAATTAACACGCGAGCGCCAACAAAAAATGGCAGTTTTAATTCGTGTGACACCAGGTGTCGAGGCACATACACACGATTTCATCACAACAGGACAAGCCGATTCGAAATTTGGCTTTGATTTATCAAATGGTCAAGCAGATGAAGCATTCAAAGCATTATACGAAGATGAGTATTTACAATTAAAAGGCATGCACTGTCATATCGGCTCACAAATTTTTGAAACAGAAGCATTTAGCTTAGCAGCGAAAAAGGTTGTGGATAAAATGGCTGAATGGAAGCAACAATACGCGTTTGAAGCAACGGTATTAAATTTAGGAGGCGGCTTTGGTATCCGTTATACAGCAGAAGATGCACCGCTTGAACCAGCCGTTTACGTGGATGATATGATTAAAGCCGTGAAAAAAGAAGCGGAGGCCTTTGGTATTGAGCTACCAGAAATTTGGATTGAGCCCGGCCGTTCACTAGTCGGTGATGCGGGGACAACACTTTACACAGTAGGCTCTCATAAAACGGTGCCAGATGTACGTGAATACATCGCGGTTGATGGTGGTATGAGTGATAATATTCGTCCAGCACTTTATGAGGCAAAATATGAGGGTGCGATTGCGAATAATATGAATGCCGCATTAACGACAAATTACACAGTAGCAGGTAAATTATGTGAATCGGGCGATAAAATTATTGAAGATATTAAGCTACCAGAAGTACAAACAGGTGATATTTTGGCGACTTTCTGTACAGGAGCTTATGGCTATTCAATGGCTTCAAACTACAATCGCGTAGGACGTCCGGCAGTTGTGTTCGTCGAAAATGGCAACCATCAGCTTGCAGTGAAACGTGAAAGCTATGAGGATATGGCTCAATTAGATATTGAATTAAAATGGTAGTGGTTTCCTAATTTTTGGAAAAAATGTTGCGTCGTTCGATTTTTTCGTGTAGGATAGTCAAAGTGAAGTTTGAGGCGAAAAAAGAAGAGGGATAAAAACATGTTATATCGTTATAAAAAAGCATTCGAAAAAATAGCGATGGGGCTACTTTCTTTCATGCCAGAAGAGAAAAATCTCAAGGTATTGCAGCAAACGATTCGTATATATGAAAACGAAGATGACTGGCAGCTTTACTTATGGAAATGCGAGGAAGATTATATCGGCTTAGTAGGCGTTGAGAAACAACCAGAGCACTGGGTTGTGCGCCACATTACAGTTGATCCGTCTCACCGCGGGGAAGGGATTGGGCGCCAAATGCTTGAAGCCGTAGCGGCAGAGGAAGCATGTGGCGAGTTAGTTCCTTGTCAAATTGTTCAGCGTTATTATGATAATGTTGCGACAAAAATTGCAAAAGAGAATGCCCATCTTTAACAACATAGAAAAAGAGGTCTCCGACTAGTGGAGGCCTCTTTTTTTAGTGCGGGTGCTTCGCAGCTAAACGCTCAGCGCGCTGTAAAATCACGTCGTCACGATTGCGGAGCTTATGCTTATCACGAATGAAGTCTTCCGATAAGTCAGGAAGTGGCGCTGCGGCAACTTGTGCTTGTAATTTCGCATCTACAATAGAAATTGCAAAGGGCTTAAATGGCGCCTGCTGCTGTACTTGCTGTTCGATATGTGTCAGCTGCGCTAACAGCGTCGCCATATCAATGCCAGTGTAATAGCTGCTTGTCGGATGTAGGCGAAGATGACGTGATGCTTTAGCAAGAATCGTCTGTGCACCGCGGTAATTGCCCCGTCGCCAGTGATACATGCCAGTGGCCAGTTGGATAAAGCCGACAAGCTCATGATCGCGCACACCTGGCGCCACCTCTTTCCAGTGCTCTTCTAACACTTCATGACATTCAAAATAATCACGATTACGATTGAAATAACTTAAAAATAACACGAAAGAACGTTTGTACATTTTGCTTCCTTTCCTCTATACTTTAGATTGAATCTATTTTTTGTCAGGATGATGTGTATGTCTTACGAGGTAAAACTGGACGCTTTTGAAGGTCCTTTGGATTTATTATTACATTTAATTCACCGCTTGGAAATTGATATATATGATATACCAATGAAACAGATTACTGCTCAGTATATGGAGCATTTACGAGCGATGCAAGTACTAGAGCTAAATGAGGCGAGCGAATACTTAGTGATGGCCGCAACATTGCTTGAAATCAAAAGTAAAATGCTGCTACCGATTCATGAAGGAGAGCTTGATGATATTGAGTTAGATGTCGATGAAGTCGATCCACGTGATGAATTAGTTGCCCGCTTAGTCGAATACCGTAAATTTAAAGAGGCGGCGTTCCAGTTAAAAGAACGCGAGCAAGAGCGCGTGCAAATGTATACGCGTCCGCCAACTGATTTGTCGCAATATATGGAGGAAGAACAGTTACAGCTTGAGCTATCGGTCAATGTCTATGATATGGTAGTAGCCTTCCAAAAAATGCTGAAGCGAAAAAAAATGCGTGCACCACTCGCAACGCGTGTCGCAAAACAAGGGTTAACCGTAAAACAACAAATGCGTACCGTTATCGATGCATTGCGTACGATGCAGGGGCGCGCAGAATTTCATGAGCTTTTTCCATCAGATGACCGCGAAACGCTTGTTGTGACGTTTTTATCGCTATTAGAATTAATGAAGCGTCAAATCGTTTCGGTAGAGCAACAACAAAACTTTGAGCAATTATTTATTCAATTACGAGAGGAAGACATCGACGATGAACAATTTGACAACATTGATGAGTAAAATAGAAAGCTTATTGTTCGTTATTGGTGAGGACGGGCTGACATTACATCAGCTTGCCCAGTTAACAGATAGTGAGCCGACGGAACTACAAGAGGCATTAAGTGAATTAAAAGCACGCTATGATCACGACGAAGCGCGTGGCATTATGTTAAAAGAACTTGCAGGTACGTATCAGCTCATTTCAAAACCGGCGAACGCAGAGGTAATTGAGAAGCTTGTGGAAAACCCACCGGCACAGAGTCTATCCCAGGCGGCACTTGAGGTATTAGCAATTGTGGCGTATAAGCAGCCGATTACACGTGTAGAGATTGAAGATTTACGCGGCGTAAAATGTGAGCGTCCACTGCATACATTGAATCAAAAGCTATTAATTCAAGAAGTGGGCCGCGTAGAAGGGACAGGTCGTGCCATTTTATACGGCACAACGACTGAGTTTTTAAACTATTTTGGCTTAAATCGCATCGAAGATTTACCACCGCTTGAAGTGGAAGAATTTGATATAGAAGAAGAGCAAGACTTATTTATGTCAAAATTCCAAGAAGCTTTTGCGCAAACAAAATAGCTTTTTTATGAAAAGTCTTGTAAAGTAGTACAAGCAATACAATACCGTCGGGAGACGATTGAGAGGATTTTTTAATAATGGAACGTTTACAAAAAGTAATTGCGCATGCAGGTATCGCATCGCGCCGTAAAGCAGAACAATTAATTTTAGATGGTCAAGTGAAGGTCAACGGTAAAGTTGTCCGCGAGCTAGGCACGAAAGTAACACCAACTGACCGAGTTGAAGTTGATAATGTGAAAATTGAACAAGAAGACAAAGTATACTTCTTATTATATAAACCACGTAATACAATCTCAGCTGTAACAGATGACCGTGGTCGTGATACAGTTGTTGATTTATTCAAACAAGTGAATGAACGTATTTTCCCAGTAGGACGTCTTGATTTCGATACGACTGGCGCGCTTATTTTAACAAATGATGGCGAATTCGCTAATGTGTTAACGCATCCAAAATACAATGTGGAAAAAACATATATCGCGACAATCAATGGTTTAATTAAACGTGAAGAGATTCGTAAATTAGAGCGTGGTGTGATGCTAGAAGACGGAAAGACAGCACCAGCTAAAGTACGCGTGATTTCATCAGATGCGAAAAAAGGAAAATCAATCGTATCATTAACAATTCATGAAGGCCGTAACCGTCAAGTACGTCGTATGTTCGAGGCAGTCGGCTACCGCGTGAGCAAGTTAAAACGTGAACAATTTGGCTTCCTAACAACATATGGCTTAAACGCTGGTGACTGGCGTGAATTAACACCGCATGAAGTAAAACAACTTCGTGCACTTGCGCAAACAGGTAAAATCGGTAAATAATAAAATGAGCGGATAAAGTCGAAATGTCGATTTTATCCGCTTTTCTTCATTTTTTGTACATAATTGAACGTTATGATACTCAGGGAGGGATAGAGGATGAAGAAAAAGCGTGCATGGATACGTGGCAGCATCATTGCGATTTTAGTGGTGGCCATTATTTATACGGTCTATAGTGCGGCAACAAAAGAGGAGCGTGCAGTACTACAAGTCGGCGATACGGCGCCGAATTTTACACTACAAGATGTTGATGGAAAGCAGCATACATTGACGGATTATAAAGGCCAAGGTATTGTACTTAATTTCTGGGGTACGTGGTGTGAGCCCTGTAAAAAGGAAATGCCGGCATTTGATAAACATTACCAAACGTTTAAAGATAAAGGCGTCAAGCTACTGGCTATTAATGTTGCGGAGTCAGACTATGCAGTGAAAACATTTATGAAGCAATACGGGATGACGTTTCCGGTAGCGATTGATACGTCCAAAAGTGTGTTGCGGGCGTATAATATCGACCCGCTTCCAACGACGATGCTTATTAATGAACATGGGAAAATCGTTAAAATTATTACCGGTGAAATGACCGATGAAGAGATTAAAAATAATATGAAGATGATTCAGCCGAACTAGAGGTGGAAGACATGAAGTGTGATTGTGGGCATACGAATCCGCACGGCGCACAGCTTTGTGAGCGTTGCGGCAAGCCCTTAACGACAGAGCTTGATATGCGCTATGACGGCGCAGTAATTCGTTCGAAAACGAAAAAGAAAACGCTCATCGATAAAATATGGGCGCTCTTTTCCAATGTGAAATTTGGGGTGCTGTTAATTGTGTTGACATTGATTGCGGCGTCACTCGGTACCATTTTGCCGCAAGTATTGTTTGTCGATACTTCAACGTTTGCATCTCCAAAAGAAGCCTATACCCAAACATATGGTGTCTTTGGGACGATTTATTATACGATTGGCTTTGCGGACTTATACAATTCCTGGTGGTTCCAAACGCTCGTGTTAGCGCTTGCGGCATCGATTGTCATTGCGAGTATTGACCGTGGGGTGCCATTATTTAAAGCATTGTTTAATCAGCGTGTTACAAAGCACGATAACTTTTTAAAACGCCAGCGCTTTACGCTAAAGGTACCACGTGAACAACTAACGCTAGAAGAAGCGGCCCGCGTATTAACAACGAAGCGCTACCGCGTTCGATTAGAGGATAACGCGCTATTAGCCGAAAAAGGCCGTTTTGTACGTTTTGGCCCGTATATTAATCATGTCGGGCTACTGATTTTTTTAAGCGGTGTTATGCTTCGCCTCGTACCAGGCTTTTATGTCGACGAGGAGCTATGGGTACGCGAAGGAGATACAACGGCGATACCAGGTGCCGCGGGGTATTTCGTGGAAAATAAAGCGTTTATATTAGAAACGTATGACGGTGAACGTGTTGAAAATGCCGTGAATTCCGTTGCGAAAAAATACGAAACGAAGGCGGTCATTTATAAATGGGATACGCTTGCTGGTGATACTGCAAATCTTCAGGAGTTAAAGCAGGCATCCATTCAGGTCAATCATCCAGCGAAGTTTGATGGCTATGCGCTGTATCAAATGGATTATCGCCTCGATGAATTAAAAACGATGACCTTTCAATTAACGGAAAAAAAATCAGGTAAATCTCTTGGTGACGTAACGATTGATTTAGCCAATCCGCAGCAGCGCTATGCATTAAAAAATGGCGCACGTGTCGAACTTGCGGGCTATTACCCCGACTTTGATGGCTTTGATGCAGATGGTGCCCCACAAACCAAATCGCCAAACCCCAATAACCCGGCCTTTTTATTTAACATGTATACAGCCGAGACAAAGCAAGGTGAAACGAGCTTTGTGCAAATTCAAAAGACGAGCGAGCCTTTAGGGGAAACGGCGTATAAAATGGTCTTTAAATCAGCAGATACGCGGGATATTACAGGTCTTAAAGTACGTAAGGATGTAACCATACCCGTTTTAATTGTTGGGGGGATCATCTTTATGCTGGGCGTTATCATTGGCTCTTATATGAGTCATCGTCGCGTTTGGATAAAGCAGACACCAGAAGCCTATTTACTCGCAGCTCATGCGAATAAAGCAGGTTATGCATTTAAAAAAGAGCTTGCCGATATAACTGAAAAATTAGCGCTGCCTTCATTTGATGACAAGCGCGAAAAGGAAGGCGATAACGATGCTTCTTAGTATTAGTAGTACATTATTATTCACAGCGTTTATTTGTTATTTAGTCGCAACATTGTTGTTTGGCGGTGCTGTTCATGGGAAGAAAGAGCAGGAGAAGCGTTCTCATTTGCGCTTTTCAAAAGCCGCCATTGTTGTAAGTATCATTGGCTTTACCGCAAATGTTGGCTATTTTGTGACGCGCTGGCTTTATACAGGGCATGCCCCTGTTAGTAATATGTTTGAATTTACGACGGCTTTTGGCATGTGTGTCGTCGGGGCCTTTTTAATTTTATATGCGTTGTACCGCGTGCCATCGCTTGGATTAATTGCCTTACCGGTTGCGATTATTATTATCGCCTATGCGAGTATGTTTCCGCGCGAGGTAGCACCGCTTATTCCGGCACTGAAAAGCTACTGGCTAACGATTCATGTGTTAACGACCGTGATTGGTGAAGCCATATTAGCGATTAGCGCCTTTAGTGGTCTGATTTATTTACTAAAGGTGATGGATGTATCCAAACGTTCGATGGAGCGCTTTTGGCTAGAATTTATCTTGTATACGCTCGTTGTTGTCATCGGTTTTGTGGCGATTACAAGCTATTTCAATGCGATAGGATACGAGGCAAGCTATACATATGTTGATAAGGAGGGCGAAAGTGCTGCGATTACGTATCACACGCCAGCGCTTATTGGCATGCATCAATACGACGCACAAACAACAGACGCATTCGAGCCACTTGTTGAAGTACCAGCATGGATTAATGCGAAAAAATTAACGACGGTCATTTGGTCATTGCTTGCTGGGACCGTTCTATATGGTGCGCTACGCATACTTTTACGCAGACGACTCGCTGCGGTATTGCAGCCGTTCGTTCAAAAAACGACATTACCCCTACTTGATGAAATAAGTTATCGCTCAGTGTTAATCGGTTTTCCGGTCTTTACACTCGGCGCATTAATTTTTGCGATGATTTGGGCACAGGAAGCCTGGAGTCGTATGTGGGGATGGGACCCGAAAGAAGTATGGGCACTCATTACGTGGCTCTATTATGCCGCCTTTTTACATGTACGCCTATCGCGTGGTTGGGAAGGGAAACGCTCAGCTTGGCTAGCGGTTTTAGGCTTTGCGATTATTATGTTTAACTTAATTGCGGTTAACTTAATTATTGCAGGGCTGCATTCCTATGCCGAGTAGATGATTTTCTTTTCATTTTGAAAGGGTAATTGTACAATAGAAGTAACGCAATCTAGGAGGGATCAGCTTGGAAGAGCAAATTAGAATTTTAGTCGTGGACGATGAGGATAGAATCCGTCGTTTATTGAAAATGTATTTAGAACGAGAAGGATATGAGGTGGACGAAGGTGAAAACGGTGTGCAAGCTGTTGAAATGGCTTCAGCCCGTGATTATCATGCCATCGTGTTAGATATTATGATGCCAGAAATGAATGGCTTAGAGGCGTGTGCCGCAATCCGCGAAACACAAACAACGCCAATCGTTTTACTGACAGCTAAAGGGGAAGAAGCAAACCGTGTCGAAGGCTTTGAAACAGGCGCTGACGATTACATTGTGAAACCATTTAGCCCACGTGAAGTCGTGTTACGTATTAAAGCGATTTTACGCCGTTCTGCTACAACATCGCCAATTTCAACAACGGCTTCATCAAAAGATTTAGTCGTTTTTAAACATTTAACTATCGACCATGATGCGCACCGCGTGACAGCAGATGGTACCGAAGTAAACTTAACACCGAAAGAGTATGAGCTACTATACTTCTTAGCGAAAGCGCCGGACAAGGTATTTGATCGTGAGCAACTGTTAAAAGAAGTATGGCATTATGATTTCTTCGGCGATCTTCGTACAGTAGATACGCATGTGAAACGTTTACGTGAGAAATTAAATCGCGTATCTGAAAGTGCAGCGAAGATGATTGTTACAGTATGGGGCGTTGGCTACAAATTTGAGGTTGTAGATGAAGATTAACGTTTGGAATAGTATTGTCGGGAAGCTATGGGGAACCATATTGCTTCTCGTTTCATTTGTACTGTTTGTTTTTACAGTACTGATGCTTGAATTTCTAAACAACTACCATACACAGCAAGCTGAAAAAAACTTAAAGCAAGAGGCGGCCGTCGTCGCGCGTATTATGGACGACCACCACTATTCCGTAAAAGAAACAAAAAGTATTTTATCGGATATTATTAGTGACGAAACGAATGCACTCGTTGCTGAAAAACAAGGTGATGTCGTCATTTCACTACAGTCTGGTGAAAATCGACAAGCCATTCGAGATGAAATTACACAGTCGGAGAAGTTAAATAAGGCATTTACATCAAAGACACCGGTTATTAAAGAAATGATGCTGCCATCGTCGACTGAAAAAAATAAAAAAGAATCGTATATTGTGATGGCGTATCCAATTGAAACGACATCGGCTGAGCATGGCGTCATTTATATTTATCAAAGTCCAGATGCCATTCACCGTACGACCGAGCAGACGACAAAAATTGTTTTCTTAGCAGCAGCGATTGCGCTCGTTTTGACGACGCTATTTACGTTCTTCCTATCATCGCGTATTACACGTCCGCTACGAAAAATGCGTGAAGCGGCGTTTGATTTAGCGAAGGGGAAATTTGATACGAAGGTGCCCGTTTTTCAAAACGATGAGATTGGGCAGCTTGGCACAGCCTTTAACCAAATGGGTCGTCAGCTAAAACATCATGTTGAAGTCATTAATCAGGAGAAAGAACAACTCTCAAGTATTTTGACGTCAATGACCGATGCGGTAATTACGTTTAATAAGGACCGTACTGTGTTATTAAGCAATCCACCAGCGGAGCTATTGCTACAAGATTGGTTCCTAAATAAAGGCAGCGATAGTGAAAAGCCACTACCAATTGAAATCTATCATATGCTTGACCATGTGCTTGAGCTTGAGGAGCAGTTAGAAGAGGAGCTTGAAATTGATAGCGTGTATTACATCATTTCAATTAGTCCTCTTTATAGTGCGAGCAATAAGGTACGCGGCGCGGTAGCGGTCATTCGTGATCAAACGGAAGAGCATCGCCTTGAAAAACTGCGTTCCGATTTTATTGCCAATGTATCGCATGAGCTACGAACACCGATTTCGATGTTACAAGGCTATGCAGAGGCAATCGTTGATGACATCGTGCAAGATGAGCAAGAGCAAAAGGAAATCATCCGTATTATTTACGATGAATCACAGCGCATGGGCCGTCTTGTAAATGATTTACTGGACTTAGCACGTATGGAATCAGGGAATATTACATTATATGAAGATGTTTTCCCAATCAATCCAACCTTTGAGCGTATTACGCAAAAATTTGTGCAGCGTGGTCGTGAAAAAAATATTGATGTATCGTTTGAATCTACGTTTACGAATGAGGCGACGCTACTTGTCGACCAAGACCGCATTGAGCAGGTGCTGACGAATTTAATCGATAATGCTATTCGCCACACGCCAAATGGTGGGCATGTGAAGGTGCTTGTTGACCAGCAAGTGAACTTTGCGCGTATTCGCGTGCAAGATGACGGGGCAGGAATTCCAAAAGAGGACTTGCCGTATGTCTTTGAGCGCTTTTATAAGGCGGATAAAGCACGTACACGCGGCAAGGCGGGCACAGGACTTGGGCTTGCCATTGCACGTAATATTGTCGAAGCACATAAAGGTCGTATTTTAGTTGAAAGTACGGTCGATGTAGGCACGACATTTATATTCTATTTACCATTAGAGCAAATATAAAAACACGAGTAGCGACAAAATCGCTACCCGTGTTTTTTTATAATTTTTTTTAAATGCTCAGAGCCAGTCTGTGGGAAATGTCGCCGTACATACACTTCCTTAAAGCTGAATTTCGTATAATAATGCGGTCCTTGAAAGTCGAATGTCGATAGCGCCATAAACTGACAGCTCTTTTGACGTGCCAGCGCTTCCGCTTCTACTAAAAGCGTTTCACCATATCCTTTTTTGCGGTAATATTCATCAACGATTAAATAAACAATTAGCATCCACTGACCGAAAATCTCGCCCGCAAGCCCGGCAATGAGCTGTTCGTTGTCGCAAATTGTAATTGTAAAGTCACGCTGTGCGCTTCGGTCAATAAAGTGATCATTATGCGCACGTAATTTTTGGTGAATAGCCTCACGCATGGCACTATTTTCTCCGATTGAAATAAACGGGTTTATTCAATTACCTCGCGCAAGGTATACCCGAAAGTTTAAGTCTTAAAAAAAATTATCTCGAATTTAAAGTAGTTGCACTTTACAAATTCCAAGTTGTTATGTATGATAAAAGTGTAAAAAATAATAATATGATTCATCTTCGGGGCAGGGTGTAATTCCCGACCGGCGGTAAATAAACAGTATTGTTTAAAGCCCGCGAGCCGTAAAACGCTGATTCAGTGAGACTCTGGAGCCGACAGTATAGTCTGGATGGGAGAAGGTGAAGGTACAGCACTTAAACGAGCAATTTTGCTTATTAAGTCGCTTATTTGACGATGCCTTATTCTCCCTTATGTTGCGACTGCACATAAGGGTTTTCTTTTATAAATGGCAACTACAAGTAAGTAAGCTGCATCTTTCCTTTTTGTGAAGTGAATCGCACAAAAGGAGTGCTTTGACAAATGAAAAACACGAAATTACAAAAAATGACAGCTGTTGGGATGCTGTCAGCAATCGCAGCATTACTCATGCTGTTCCAATTCCCACTACCACCGTTTCCAGCCTTTTTGCAAATTGATTTTAGTGACGTGCCAGCATTGCTTGCAACCGTTACATTAGGACCCGTAGCCGGTATTGGCGTTGCGTTCTTTAAAAATGTCATCAATTGGTTTATGCAAGGAAGCCCAACAGGTGTACCAGTTGGACATATCGCAAACTTTGTAACAACGTTATTATTCATCATGCCAGTGTACTTCATCCAACGTCGTATGAAATCGAGAAAGGGTTTAACATTCGGTTTAGTGACAGGAACAGTAACAATGGCAGTAGGCATGAGCTTACTAAATTACTTCGTATTTATGCCGATGTACAACTATTTCCTAAACATGCCTGTTGATACAGGTGCTGTTTTAGTGAAATCAATCGCAATTGGGATTTTACCATTTAATATTTTAAAAGGTGTTATCCTAACAGTTGTTGTCATGGTGTTATTTAAAGTGTTACACACATGGATTGAAAAACAACAACGCTTGCACTTAAGTAAATAATCAAAAAGAGAGTCGTTACTACGGCTCTCTTTTTTACATAATGGGGGAATTCGCTTGGTAACCGGTATACGCTATAGTTTACTAGTGGGACTTATTCTTTTTATTGTTGTTGATGTGTTTTTAGAAAAACCGCTTATTACTCAATCGATTGAATGGATCGTCTTTGTTGTGCTGCTCTTTTTAGCGGTAGAGGCATGGATAAAGCATTATCGTTTCATTACCATTGCCTTCATGGTGTTAGCGCTAGCGCTTTTCTTTTTAAAATTAGTGTAACGAAAAACGAGGCTGGGACAAAACACAACATTTTCCTTTTTTAGTGTTCGCAACGAAAAACCGGAACCGCGCTACCGCGCAATTCCGGTTTTTCTTATGCTCATATGAACGGTTGTTTGTATACATATGTCCCAGCCTCTTTTGTATTAAACCGTTTTCGTTTCAAGCAAACGGATTTTTACTAAGCGTTCACGTACAATCGCGCCCACCCAGCCGGCAATAACGGCTTTTAGTAAGCCTACAATGATAAATGGTACCGTGCCTGACAGTACGGCTTTCATCCATGTTAAATCTGCCAGTACTTTTAGCCAAGCTGTCCCAAAGGCGAGTGTAATAACCATACCTAAAATATTAGCGATAATGGCCTGTGCTTTTGAATAACCAAACTTTTTAAAGTAAAGTCCCATCGCCAGTGCTTGCACGATAAAGCCGGCAATATAGCCACCTGTTGGCCCTAAAATAATGCCAATGCCTCCAGTCATACCGCTAAAGACCGGCAAGCCGATAGCACCAAGTAATATGTAAAGTAGTACGGATAATGTGCCATAGCGTAGGCCTAGAATTGTGACCGCTAATCCGACGGCTAATGTTTGGCCGGTAATCGGAATTAATGGTAACGGAATCGTCAGCTGTGCGAAAATCGCAATAATGGCGGCAAATAGTGCGGAAACAATCCACATTTTTAATTTATGATGTTGCATAAACGACACCCCTTCGTTTGGAATGACTTTATCATAGCGAAAGAGAACATTTTCGTCAACCTTTTTTTATTATAGGTTTACTAAAAAGAGTTCAACTACATCGTAGTTGAACTCTTTTTTTAAGATGGCTGCTGTTTATCGAAATAATCAAAAATAAATTGTTGGAACGCTTTTGCCGCAGGAGACAAATAACGCCCCTCAGACCAAGCCATACCGATAATTCGCTCAGCATTCATGCCTGTAATATGAAGCTTTGAAATGCCTTTTTGGTTAATTTCAAGGCCATCCGGTAAAATCGAAACGCCAAGACCTGCAATAACAAAGCCAGCCACCGTCGACACTTCATCGCCTTCAAATGTAATATGCGGCTGAAACTTCGCTTGCTCGAATAAATGATCTGCTTGTAGGCGTAAGGCATAGCCAGGTTTCATTAAAATAAAGGATTCATTCGCAAGCTCGTGAATTGTAATGCTTGAACGCTTGGATAATGGATGGTCGCTTGGGACGATGGCGAATAATTCATCGCGCCATAATTCGGTCCAGTGAATTGGTTTTGGCACGTCCATTTTCGCCATTAAGCATAAATCTAAATCGCCTGATAATAAATGCTTCAATTGTAAATGTGTATAGTTTTGCTTCAATGAAAAATGAATATCTGGATGCTTCGTTCTGAAAAGACGAATTAAATCCGGCACAATATTTGTCCCGAGTGTGTGTAAGAAGCCAAGAGAAATTTCGCCATGATTTGGATCGACTAGTTGCTGTAGTTCCTTTAAGCCTAATTGATATTCATTTAAAATACGTTCTACACGATGCTCAAATAGCTCCCCGTAGCGATTTAAATGAATCGAGCGTCCTTGTCGTTCAAATAGTGGGACGCCAAGCTCATCCTCCAATCTCGCAATCGAGCGACTAAGCGCAGGTTGTGAGATTGATAACTTCTCAGCCGCTTTTGTCATATGCTGAATTTTTGCGAGCATTTGAAAATACTCAAGTTGTTGCCATTCCACCAAATTACCCCCATGTGAAGCATGTCATTACCTTCATAATATGGAAACTGTGCAGATAAATCAAGCTTTCATAAATGTAATAGTACGTGCGCTCGAATCATAAAGCACCCATTCGCGGTTATCGACAACAGAACCAACATTAATACCGTATTTCTTCTTTTCTAGTAGAATCGGCTCGCCAAATGTAAAAGATTGTGGCTTCTTTTTACGATATAGTACAGAGTCGTGACTATGGCCAAAAAAGACGAGCGTATCGTCTGGTAAATGCGTTGTGAGCGGCTGCCAATCTGCTGACCATTCGAATTGATGCCCATGAATGAGACGAGCGCCATCGATAGGCATGACAAGCGGTAAATGATTATATAAAGAAAGTCCGGTCGCGCGCATAATACGTTCTTCCTGATTGCCACGAATTGAGGGAAATGTCAGCATTGATTCAAACTGTGTCGAATTCTCCTGTGCGTCAGTTAGTGGCAGTGGTGCTGTTAATGTCGCTACTTTTTTCTTGCCGATTTTGCATTCGTATAAATCGCCCATACCAATAATGGTCGGTGTATCAGGAATCGTTTGAATTTGGTGGAAAACAGCTTGTAAATCGTCGATACTCGAATGAATATCACCAATTAGGGCATATTTCATGTAAAAAGACCTCGCTTTTAAAAAATAGTAATTAAATTGTATCATAACAGCTACTTTAAAGAGCTAGTTTTGTATGTCATTTATGCTATGATAAACGATAGATAGGGGTTGTGAATGATGAAAAAGACACGAACAATGGCCGTCGTATTGACAGCGGTTTTAGCGACAACCTCGCTCTATCCAGTAGCGAGTGACGCCAAAACGTCGACACAATTAACAGCCGATAAAAAAGAAATTGATGTACAAATTAAAGCGTTAGAACAAGAAATGACGACGATGACACAACAATTCGATACATATGTCGCGCAGTATGACGCATTGCAAGAAGAATTACTTGATTCAGAGGCGGATATTGCGGTGACGAAAGAAGAGTTAAGTGACCGCCAACAAATTATTGCCAAGCGTATGAAAGCGTATCAGGCACAGGATTCGACCTTTAGTCCATACGTAGAAGCCTTTCTTGGCGCCGATAGCTTTACAGACCTTGTGACACGTACATTGTCCGTAAAAAAAATTATTGATGCCGATGAAGCGATGCGTATAGAACAGCATGCACAATCATCAACCTTTAAAAAACAGCATACCGCATTAGTAAAAAAAGAGAAAGAACTTGAGCGGCAATTTCAAATGATGCAACAGCAATACGAGGAAATGACGGTGAAGCGTGCGGAAAATAAGGCAGCATCACTGGCATTAAAAGAAAAAATTGCGACAAAAAAAGAAAAAGAAAAGCTGGCGAAAAAGCAAAAAAAGGCCGCAAAACAAGCGGCAAAATTAAAGCAAATGCAACAGCAACAGCAGGAAGCGATTGAAAAAGCGCAAGCGGAAGCAGCAGCACAGGAAAAAGCGCAAGCAGAGGCTGCCGCAGCGGCACAGCAACAAGCGCGTACGGTAACAACTGACAATACGGACGTAGCGACTGCGACGGACACAACGGAAACTGCAGATGCGACAAAGACAACAGATACAAAAGCGGCTGCAGACACAACAATCAATACAGCAACAGTTTCCACTGAAGGCGGCAATGCTGGTAATACGAATTTTGGCGCCAAAACAACCGATGCCGATCAGCAAACGCCAACAGTTGAAGGCAGTGCAACGGCAAAGGGGATTATTGCAGAGGCGAGTAAATATATGGGTACAGCGTATGTTTGGGGCGGAAATAAGCCATCCACAGGCTTTGACTGCTCGGGCTTAACGAGCTGGTCCTTTAAAGAAAACGGCGTTACGATTCCACGTACGGCTGCACAACAATATGCTGCTTCGACAAAAATTAGCGCATCTGAAGCGAAAGCTGGTGATTTAGTATTCTTTAGCTATGGTAAAGGTGTCGCACATGTCGGGATTTATTTAGGCGATGGGCGGATGCTAAACTCGCAAAATCGTGGTGTTACAATTGATAAATTGGCTGGGCACTGGAGTCAATATATTGTTGGCTATGGTCGATTTGCTGGGGTGAATTAACATGAAAAAAGATGGAATGTATGCAAACGTGTACGTTTCATCTTTTTTTGATTGAAAGTCAGTTATTACTAGCGTACGATGAAGAAAGGATTTTTACTAAGGAGGGGTACTGTGAGAGGATTTAATCCACTAATTTGGCTTGTGTTATCGAATTTATTAATCGTTTTTTTAGGTATTGGCTTAATTGTACCGGTCATGCCGACGTTAATGAATGAAATGGGCTTGAGCGGCGCTACAATGGGCTATTTAATGTCCGCATTTTCGATCACACAATTAATCTTTTCACCACTTGCGGGGCGCTGGATTGATCGCTATGGACGTAAGAAATTAATCGTTATCGGCATGATTATTTTTGGCTTCTCAGAATTGCTGTTTGCCGTCGGAACACATGTTGGTGTTTTATATGCGGCACGATTTATTGGCGGAATCAGTGCAGCTTTTATTATGCCTGCAGTTACCGCCTATGTTGCGGACATTACGACGATTGAACAGCGCTCAAAAGCAATGGGACTCGTTTCAGCTGTCATTAATACCGGTTTTATTTTAGGGCCAGGCATTGGCGGGTTCCTAGCGCAAATTGATACACGCATGCCATTTTATGTAGCCGCGGCACTTGGTTTTGTCGGGGCAGTAGGTTCCTTATTCGCCTTAAAGGAAAGCAATTATGTGGCAAGTGAAAAACAAGCGAATGGCAATACACAGCAATGGAAAAAACTTTTATTACCATCTTTTGCGATTCCCTTTGTCGTTATTTTTATTTCCTCGTTTGGCCTCGCAACCTATGAAACCGTGTACGGATTATTTTTAGATCATCAACTAAATTACTCAGCCGGAGATATTGCGACATTGCTAACCGTAAGTGGGATTGTCGGAGCGGTATTCCAGCTATTTTTATTTGATGGCTTAACACGTAAAATGGGCGAAATCAATTTGATTCGTGTCAGCATGCTTATTGCAGCGCTCTTTATGATTTTTATGATTAAATCCAATTCCTATGCGGTTATTTTCTTCGTTACAATTGTTGTATTTTTAACATTTGATTTAATTCGTCCAGCACTGACGACGTATTTATCTAAAATTGCTGGTAATGAACAAGGCTTTGTTGGTGGCATGAACTCCATGTTTACGAGTATCGGTAATATTGCGGGACCTGCTATAGCCGGCATTTTATTTGATATGGAAGTACATTTACCGTATTATTTTGCGATGATTGTGCTAGGTCTAAGCTTTATGATTACACTTGCATGGAAAAAACCAAAAGAGCTATAACATTCAAAAAGCCGGAATTGTCATGACGATTCCGGCTTTTTGAATGTTAATATACGAATTGTTCATGAAACTGCTTATGCCAAATTTGCAATGCTTCAAGCGGCAAGGGCTTTGAATAGTAGTAGCCTTGAATAATGGGGTTTTCACAATTTTTCAGTAAATAATTAATTTGTTCATTCATCTCCACACCCTCGATAATCAAATGAACATTTAATGACTCCGCAAGCTGAATCATCGATTGTAAAATCAATGTGTCTTTTTCACATGTAGGTACATCATTAATAAAGGCTTTATCGATTTTTAACGTTGTAATTGGAATACGTTTTAAATAAGCGAGAGATGACACCCCTGTACCAAAATCATCGAGTGCCACTGAAAAGCCAAGCGTGCGATACATTGTCACGATATCTTCAGCTTTATCGATTTCACGAATGAAACTCGTTTCCGTAATTTCAAGCTCGATTTGCACAGGTGGAATATTGTAAAGTGCTGTCATCGTCAAAAGCGTTTCTTTTAGACGCGGTGATGTTAAGTACGGTCCGGGAATGTTAATGGCAACTTGTTGAGGAATGAACTGTTCCGTGACAGGCTGACTTAACATACGACAAACTTCTTCAATAATCCAATCGGTCAAATAAAATAGTTTATGATTAGCTTCTAAAATCGGTAAGAAAATAGTTGGCGCTAGCATGCCATAAACAGGATGCTGCCAACGAATTAATGCCTCAACACCAATAATTTGATTTGTTTTGGCTAATACTTTTGGTTGGTAGACAAGGAAGATTTCGTTATTTTTCAGTGCATCATCTAAACCTTCTACTAGCTGCGTCGTAAAATTACGCGTATGCAATCGATGGTCATAATTGACGATGTGGAAATTTTTATGTGACGTGGTTGGATGCTCCATTGCGGCTTGCACATTTAAAAACATCCGCTCATAAGACTCATTATGCTCGTTTAGTGCAATGGTTGCGGTACCCGTAATTTTAAACTCATGTTTACCAAGGAATAGAGGCTTTTGCAAACGACGTTGAATGACTTCTAAATGCTGTTTTAATTCAATGGCTGCCTGATGATCCTTCGCGATAAAAATAAAGGATTGATCATCGATACGGTATAGCTTCGTATAAGGTGGCATACTATCCTTTAATTTTTTTGAAATTAATAGTAAGAGCTCATCTTCTAATTCGTAATTAAATTCATGATGGAAGCTTAATAAATTCGGGAATTTGATAAGTGCAATGGCATAAATTATGCCATTTGCCTTTTACTTTTTTTAAGAAATGGCGCCGATTTGGCAAATGCGTCAGCGTATCAAAATAAATGAAACGACGCTCCAAATTACGGTCGACAATACTTGCTGCTAATAATAAAGAAAAAATAATCGTTAAGCTGGCAATAATGGCGATAATCATAAATTGCATATCTTGTGTGTGTGATATCACATTCATTGGCTCAGATGATGTACGTACGAAATGGACGCTTGCCATACCGATGTAATGTGCCGCCGATGTTGCACAGCCTAGCAAAAGAGCTGTTATAAATTTTGAAACCATACTAGATAAAGGTTTTTTAGCTACATTATGTAAAATAAAGATGGCTAAAATTGAAATTCCTACAGCTGCTATAACTGATAGAATCACAAGCCATAATGTGTACTGCATGATTACAGGGTGTGTAGGTGTCATCGCTGCCATTCCAAGGTAATGCATGGCGATAATGCCAAGGCCCATAAAAAAGCCGCCCATAAGCAACATACGCGTGTTTGTTCGTGGCTGATTCGCTACATAAAAAGCTAAAAACGATGCAATAAATGCAGGAATCATTGATGCAATTGTTAGCGGATAGTTATGATGAATCGTAATCGGTAATTGTAAAGTGGTCATACCGATAAAATGCATGGCCCAAATGCCGAGCCCCATCGCGATACTTGCCATGATGAGCCAGGCAGTAGGATTAATTAAGCTGTTCTTCCCAAGCCGTTGACTAAGTGACACAGCGGTATAAGAGGCGATGCAGGATGTTAAAATTGATAGTAAAACGATCAGAATCGCATAGTGTTGCTGGATCTCTACTAATGCGTTATTCGCATGAAAACACAAGTTGATCGTCTCCATTCTTTCCATAAGTTCAAATTTATCTTTTCTTAAATACCCTCTTTTTAGTAAAATACTCCCTTTTGACAGAAAAAAATAAAGTTTAAAAAAACGAATAATTTAGAATTTTAAGTGATTTTTTCCTAAATGATGTATAGGAACAGTATATAACCAAAATGATTCGGTTTACATACATTGCATTAAAAAAATATATTGCGAAAACAGAAAAAACAACCAATAAATGGTATTAAATATAATTAAAGGTATAGAAGAAAAGTATTGCCTTTTTATGCAAGTTCCTTATAAAATAGTGGAAAATAGTTTTTTGTCAAAACACAGAAAGGAGAGAATATGCATTGAAAAGAGAATTATTGCGTGTAAGTGAGCTTGAAACGACTTTTTTTACGGATGATGGACCAGTGCAAGCTGTTGATGGCGTATCATTTTCTCTCTATGAGGGGGAGATTCTAGGCGTTGTTGGAGAATCTGGCTGTGGGAAAAGTGTCACATCTTTATCGATTATGGGACTAATTCCATCGCCACCTGGTAAAATAACAGGCGGTGAAATTGTATACAAGGACCAAGATTTAACAACATTTTCTCAAAAAGAATTCCGAAAAATTCGCGGGAAAGATATCGCGATGATTTTTCAAGAGCCGATGACCTCACTGAATCCATTATTTACAATTGGCAGTCAGCTTACCGAAGCCATTTCCATTCACAATAAAGAGTGGTCGAAAAAGCAAATTCGTGCGCGTGCCATTGAGATGATGAAACTTGTTGGACTACCGCGAGCAGAAGAATTATTTAAAGATTATCCACATCAATTATCAGGTGGTATGCGGCAACGTGTCATGATTGCGATGGCACTTGTGTGTGACCCGGCGATTTTAATTGCAGATGAACCAACAACAGCGCTTGATGTAACGATTCAAGCGCAAATTTTAGCGTTGATGAAAGATTTAAACCGTCGTTTGAATACAGCCGTCATGATGATTACGCATGACCTCGGTGTCGTAGCGGAAACATGCGAGCGTGTGGTCGTGATGTACGGTGGCAAAATTGTCGAAGAAGGACTTGTCGATGAGATTTTTAAAAATCCACAACATCCGTACACAAAAGGTTTAATTCAATCGATTCCAGATATGCGCTATAAAAAGCAACGTCTTTATGCGATTCCAGGGAATGTACCAAAACCAGGTTCTGTGACGCAGGGTTGTCGATTTGCGGAGCGCTGTGAGTTTGCTTTTGAGCGCTGCCGTTTAGAAGAGCCCATGTTATACGTCGTGTCGCCAGAGCATAAATCACGCTGCTTTTTAACGGAGGAGGTGGTAGCGGATGAACGAGCCGTTATTGAAAGTTGAAGGATTAAAAAAGTATTTTCCGGTTCAGGCAGGGGTTATTACACATACAGTTGGGCATGTAAAGGCTGTTGATGATGTGTCCTTTGAAGTATATGAAGGTGAAACGCTTGGTATTGTCGGCGAATCAGGATGCGGGAAATCAACGACCGGACGTATGTTAATGCGTTTATTAGAGCCGACAGAAGGCAATATTACTTTTTCAGGGCATAAAATTTCAGAATTATCCAACAAAGAACTACGTGCAGTGCGCCGCGACATTCAAATGGTATTCCAGGACCCGTATGCGTCGCTTAATCCACGTCATACCATTGGCAAGATTTTAGAGGAGCCGCTTATTGTCCACGGTATTGGCAATGCGAAGGAGCGCAAAGAACGTGTAATGTCACTGCTCAATATCGTTGGACTAAGTGATTTTCACGCCAAGCGTTACCCGCACCAATTCTCAGGTGGGCAACGTCAGCGCGTCGGCATTGCACGGGCGCTAATGACAAATCCAAAGCTTGTTATCGCCGATGAACCTGTATCGGCACTCGATGTATCTGTGCAGGCGCAGGTGTTAAATCTGATGCAAGATTTACAGCGGGAGTTTAAGCTGACGTATATTTTTATTGCTCATGATTTAGGTGTTGTGCGTCATATTAGCAATCGTGTCGGTGTGATGTATTTAGGGCATATTGTCGAGCTAGCAGATAGCGAAAGCTTATACGAGGAGCCACTTCATCCGTATACACAGGCACTTCTTTCTGCTGTGCCGATTCCGGACCCGGATTTTAAACGAGAGGCAGAGCTCATTAAAGGCGATATCCCAAGTCCATCCAATCCGCCAAGCGGCTGCACATTCCATACGCGCTGTCCGCATAAAATGGCTGTTTGTTCACAGCAAGTACCCGTCTTTAATGAAATCAAACCAGGTCATTCTGTGGCGTGCCATCTTTATGATGAAGCACATCGCAATGATATAAAACAATCGAATTAAGGGGGATTTTTATGAAGAAAAAAAGGTTACTCGTTGTATTAGTCGCGATGCTTGTTTCAATCGTATTAGCTGCATGTGGCGGCTCTGGTGAAAAATCATCAGATGGTGATTCAAACAAAGGCGACAGTGAGGGCGGCGGCACATTGATCTTTGGTCGTGGCGGCGACTCTGTGTCACTTGACCCAATTACGGTAACAGATGGGGAATCATTCGCCGTAACACAAAATATTTTTGAAACGCTTATCCGCTTTGGTGAGCAAGATACAACACTGCAACCAGGCTTAGCAAAAGAGTGGAAAGTATCAGATGATGGGTTAGAATACACATTCACATTACAAGAAGGTGTGAAATTCCATGACGGTACCGACTTCAATGCCGATGCAGTGGTGAAAAACTTTGAACGCTGGATGACAGGTGATGCAGAAAAATTTCCTTACTTCCAATCAATGTTTGGTGGCTTTGAAGGTGAAGATGCCGCTGTTATTAAAGAAGTAAAAGCAGATGGCGACACAACAGTTGTGATTACATTAAACAATCCACAAGCACCATTTCTTAAAAACTTAGCGATGAGCCCATTCGGCATGGCATCACCAACAGCATTCGATAAAGCAGGCGACAAATTTGGTGATAATCCAGTTGGTACGGGTCCGTTCAAATTCGTATCATGGAAACGTAATGATAGCGTAACGGTTGAGAAAAATGCAGATTACTGGAAAGAAGGCTTACCAAAAGTAGATAAAGTCGTCTTCAAATCAATTCCAGATAACTCAACACGTTTAAATGCGTTAAAAACAGGTGAAATCGATTTAGCGACAGGCATTAGCCCGTCAGATTCAGCAAGCATTGAAGCAGATAGCAACTTACAATTAATCGAACGTCCGTCATTAAATGTTGGTTACTTAGGTATGACGGTAACACGTAAGCCATTTGATGATAAACGTGTACGTCAAGCTGTAAACTACGCAATTGATAAAGAAGCGCTTGTGAAGGCATTCTACGAAGGCAAAGCAGATGTGGCATCAAACCCAATGCCACCAGCAGTATCAGGCTTTAACAAAGACATTTCAGCATACCCATACGATCCAGAAAAAGCGAAAGCATTATTAAAAGAAGCGGGCTATGATGGCAAAGAAATCGAATTATGGGCAATGCCAGTACCACGTCCATACATGCCAGATGGTCAAAAAATTGCAGAAGCAATCCAAAAGAACTTAGATGATGTTGGCATCAAGTCAAAAATCGTAACGTATGAGTGGGCTACGTATCTTGATAAAGCAGCAAAAGGAGAAGCAGATGCATTCCTATTAGGTTGGACAGGGGATAACGGCGATGCGGATAACTTCCTGTACACATTATTAGATGAATCAAATATCGGTAGCAATAACTACACGTACTTCAAAAACTCAGAAACACATAAATTATTATTAAAAGCACAAAAAGAAACAGATGAAGACAAACGTAATGCATTATACGAAAAAGCGCAAAAAATCATTCATGAGGAAGCGCCTTGGGTACCACTTGCTTATTCAACACCAATTTTAGCAGGTAAGAGCACAATCAAAAACTTCAAGCCGCATCCAACAGGCTCAGATATTTTTGACACAATTGAAGTGAATTAATCCTTAGGGGGTGTCCTACAGTGCCGGCCTTTACAGTGAGTTGATGCCTTGCATCGAACAGCTTGTAAATGCATCGCGTAAGGCATCCTCTTTCAAATGAGAGAGGTGACGGCCAATGTTGAGTTATATCGGAAGACGCTTATTGCAATTAATTCCTGTCCTTTTAGGAATGACGTTTATCGTCTTTCTAATTATTCGAGCAATACCCGGAGATCCGGCACAAGTTATTTTAGGCCAGCAAGCGACAGCAGAAGCGGTCAAGGCGCTACGTGAAAGTTTAGGTTTAGATAACCCATGGTACGTGCAATATTTTCAATATTTAGGTGAGCTATTACGCGGTGACTTGGGTACATCAATGCGAACACGCGAAGCCATTTCAACAGAGATTTGGCCGTATTTAGCGGCGACGATTGAGCTAGCATTTTGTGCAATGGTATTAGCAATCGTTATTGGCGTGAATGCGGGCATTATTTCCGCGTGGTTCCAAAATTCATGGTTCGATTATGCAGCGATGATTTTAGCATTAATCGGTGTATCGATGCCCATCTTCTGGTTAGGGCTAATGTTCCAGTGGGGCTTTTCCATTCAGCTCGACTGGCTCCCAACATCTGGGCGTGAAGATGCGCGGAATCCAGTTGAGCCGATTACGCATTTATATTTAATTGATACGCTCGTCCAAGGACGTTTTGACCAATTCGGCGATGTCGTAAAGCATTTAATTTTACCGGCACTGGCGCTTGCGACGATTCCAATGGCCATTATTGCGCGAATGACACGCTCAAGCATGCTTGAAGTAATGCGTGCGGATTATATTCGTACGGCACGCGCAAAAGGTCAAAAAACATTTTTAGTCGTGTATAAGCATGCATTGAAAAATGCCATTATTCCGGTATTAACGGTCATCGGACTACAAACGGGTTTACTATTAGGGGGCGCCATTTTAACGGAAACCATCTTTAGTTGGCCAGGTGTAGGACGCTATATTTACGATGCGATTGGCTTCCGTGATTATCCAGTTATTCAGGCTGGTATTTTAATTATTGCGTTCTTGTTTATTTTAATTAATTTAATTGTGGATATTTTATACAGCTTTGTTGATAAGCGGATTAAATATAACTAGGAGGGATTTTAATGGCTACACAGCAAACACTTTCTACCGTGAAAGCAAAAGAAGCAGGGCCGTGGCTTAATGCATGGCGTAGCTTTAAGAAAAGCAAAGTATCCCTCATCGGTGCAGGGATTGTACTCGTGTTTATTATTTTAGCCATTTTGGCACCGCTTATTGCGCCACAAGGCATTAATGAACAAAATTTAACACAGCGCTTGCAGCCACCATCTGGCACGCACTGGTTTGGTACCGATGATTTTGGCCGCGATATTTTCTCACGTGTTTTGTACGGTGCACGGATTTCATTATGGGTCGGCTTCTTCTCAGTGATTGGCTCGATTGTTGTCGGGAGCTTACTCGGTATTTTAGCGGGCTACTATGGCCGCTGGGTCGATACAATTATTTCACGTATTTTTGATATTATGCTGGCGTTCCCAAGTATTTTACTAGCGATTTCAATCGTGGCGGTACTTGGCCCATCACTTCAAAATGCGTTAATTGCCATTGCCATCGTTAATATTCCGAACTTTGGGCGCTTGATTCGCTCTAAAGTGCTGAGTATAAAGCAAGAGGAATACATTACATCAGCAAAAGCGATTGGTATGAAAGATGCGCGAATTTTATTTAAGCATATATTGCCAAATTCGATGGCACCTGTTATCGTGCAAGGGACACTTGCTGTAGCGACGGCGATTATTGAAGCAGCGGCACTTGGCTTCTTAGGCTTAGGTGCACAAGCGCCAACTCCTGAATGGGGAAAAATGCTTGCGGATGCGCGCGTTTATTTAGTGAATGCCCCGTGGACGATGATTTTCCCGGGTATTGCGATTATGTTAACGGTACTTGGCTTTAACTTAATGGGTGATGGGTTACGCGATGCACTCGATCCGAAAATGAAAAACTAAAAAATCGTGACTGATAAATTCGCAACAAAAAGAAGGAATCGCCAACGCGCGATTCCTTCTTTTTATGTTTATAAAGAACTTAAATACCTAAAATACTATAGCCAGCATCGACGTGAATCACTTCACCTGTCACACCAGTTGATAAGGCACTTAGCATGACGACAGACATATTTGCCACTTCTTGTGGTGTAATGTTACGACGTAATGGCGCAACTTCTTCAATTTTATTTAAAATTTTGTTAAATGAAGGGACGCCTTTTGCTGCTAATGTTTTAATGGCGCCAGCTGAAATGGCGTTGACACGAATATTGTCTTGGCCAATATCACTTGCAAGATAGCGTACGTTTGCTTCTAATGCGGCTTTCGCAACACCCATGACATTGTAACCGTCTAATACGCGCTCAGCTCCAAGATAGCTCATCGTAATAATTGAGCCACCTTCTGTCATATAAGGGCGTACAAGTTGTGCGGCTTTAATTAATGAATAGGCGCTTGTATCTTGTGCAAACGCATAACCTTCACGAGATGTTTCAACGAAGCGATTTTTTAAATCTTCTGCATGTGCAAATGCAACAGAGTGCACAAGACCGTGGATCGTACCATATTTTTCACCGATGCTAGTGAACGCTTCTGTCATGCTATCGTCGCTATTCACGTCACATTGTACGATTGAGTAACGGCTTTCATCATAATCAGCTAAAAGCTTTGTTAATTTTGATAGGGAACGTTCTTTACGATACGTGAAAATAATATGTGCTTCTGCATCAAATAAGGCTTTTGAAATATGCCATGCAATGCTACGGTCATTGGCAACACCCATAACGATTACGTTTTTATCTTTTAATTGTAAAATATCCATAATGGCCTCCTGTATGTAACTTACTGTTAGTACCTGATACTAATATAGCATAAAAAAAAACGCCCTACAACCAATTTGTAGGGCGGAAAGATTATTCGTATTTTAACGCGTCGCCGTCGAAAGTTTCGTCTGCCACTTTGATTGAATCAGTTGGGCAGCCTTCAAAAGCGTCCTCCATATCTTCCATTAAGTCTTCTGGAATCTCAACAGTACCTGTGTTATCATCAAGAATAACAAATGCGATACCTTCGTCGTCGTAGTCATAGATATCTGGTGCAGCAGCGCCACAAGCGCCACAAGCGATGCAAGTATCTTTATCGACGATTGTAAATTTAGCCATCTCTAAATCTCTCCTTCTTTTCTTCGTTCTTATATTCACTATACTATTTTAAGTCGCTTTTTCGCACATTTCAACCTAAATTACTAGAACTGGGAGGAAATATACATGTTTGCTACTAAATTAATCGTGTCTATTTTTGCCCGATACAACAATCAGCGCGGATCATCTGCCGTTTATCACCTATTTAAAGGGAAAAAATCTGGTCAGACGATTCAAGATGTCGGGCTTTTTCAATTGTATCCTTTTTTCAGTATAACACCAAAACTGACCAAGGCTCAATACGATACCTATATTGAAGAAATTTTTACCGCACAATTCATCCTTTTGACGGAGGAAAATGTCGTCGTGACCGATAAAGGACGTCAATTAATAGAAGATTTCCGTCCTGTAGGTTTCGATGGCTGGCATTATCGCGGACGAGAGCTGTCGTTTTTTAAACGTTTGGCACTCGTTGTTCAAACGCTTTCGAATGCACCCCATACGATGCGCTTTTTGCCGATTGAGCAAGACGGTGTCACACAGCGCTTTGTAAAAGATTATTTACGGTATCACGATTTCCAACAGCCTGCATTTCAACAACAGTTTACGACACAATTAATGGAGTTGGTTGCTAGCTTACCAGTCGAGGAGCGTTCAAAGCAAGTGTTAAGCTATCGACTAAGCGGATATCAACAAAGCGGTTATACATGGCAGCAACTAGCCGTTTTCTTAGACGAGGATATATTAAGCTTGCAGTTACGTTTTACTAGCTGTTTACATAGCATGATAAATGAAGTGCGCAATTATCCATTACTCGCTGATTTAGCGCAAAATATCCGGATTGAACAATTGTTAACACAATCGACACAAAAAACAGCTGACCTTTTTTATAAGGGCTATTCATTGGAGCAAATTGCGCAGTATCGTCGTCTAAAAACGAGTACAATTGAAGACCATTTAGCCGAGATGGCGATGAATGATCCACAGTTTCCATTGACGCAGTTTGTGCCAGAGGAGCTTGCGCTAGCGATTCGTGAACGTACAAAGCAGCTACAAACGACGAAGCTACGCATAATTAAAGAGAGTGTTCCACAAGCAAGTTATTTTCAAATTCGTTTAGTGCTTGCGGCAAAGGGGGAATAAATGATGGAGTTACAACAAATTTTACAACAGCGCTTTGGCTATGATGCGTTTCGTGAGGGCCAGCAAGAAATTATTGAAGCGGTACTTAGTGGGCATGATACGCTAGCATTACTACCAACAGGTATGGGGAAATCACTCTGCTATCAATTGCCAGGGTATGTTGTTGAAGGAACCATCCTTGTCATTTCGCCGTTATTATCATTAATGCAAGACCAGGTGGAGCAATTGCGACAGTTTGGGGAAAAACGCGTGGCAGCACTGAACTCTTTTTTATCATTTGATGATAAACAGTTTGTATGGCAGCACTTCGATGCCTTTCGTTTTTTATTTTTATCACCTGAAATGCTTGCTAGTGATGCTGTAAAGAATCGTTTGCAACAGATGAAGCTAGGACTAATCGTTGTTGACGAGGCCCATTGTATTTCGCAGTGGGGCTTTGATTTCCGTCCGGAATATTTACAAATTGCAGAGGCACTTCCGAAAGAGCGGCCACCAATTTTGGCGCTTAGTGCGACTGCAACGAACCAAATTATGAGGGATATTACGCATTATTTAGGCATGGAAAAAGTATCGACATTTATTCATTCAGTTGACCGTAAAAACATTCATTATGAAGCAGTTGAAACGACATCGTTTGAGAAGGCGAATGCCATTATTCAGCAAGTTACGCAGTTTGAAGGACCTGGCATTATTTATACGCAGTCGCGTAAACGAACGATGGAATATGCGTCCATGCTGCAACAAGTAGGTATCCGTGCTACTTTTTATCACGGTGGTATGGAACAGCAGGACCGCATGTTTGTACAGCGTCAGTTTATGCATGATGAAGTAGACTGGATTTGTGCGACAAATGCATTTGGTATGGGGATTCATAAAAATAATATCCGTCAAATTATTCATGATCATCTGCCACAAAATGTCGCAAGCTATATGCAGGAAGTTGGACGAGCAGGGCGTGACGGTGGTGAGGCGCTAGCGACGCTTTACTATGAAAAACGTGATGCGGAGCGTACGCTTGAAATGGCAACACTTGATTTACCAACAGATTGGCATATTTCGCGTTACATGGCGTGTGAGGAGCCACAGCAGCTTGTTGAAGCCGGAGAAATGACCGAAACAGCTTTTCGTGTCCTGCACTATTGGATGCGTCAGCTAGCTCCTTTACAAGTGTCACAAAAAATTCAAGAGCTAGCGTCAGAAAAGCAACAGCAGGTGATGGCCCTTGCAAAAATTATCACAGCGCCATGTATTCGCACACAATTAGTAGCCTATTTTGATGAGGAATTGCTAGAAAAACCAAAAAATTGCTGTTCAGGCTGTGGATTGCAGAAAAGCGAGATTTTAGCACCATATATCGAAAAAAATGAACCAAAAGCATTGGAAAACTGGCAATGGCGTCTCAAACATTTATTACCATTTAATTGAAGCGACGACGGAATGCTTTTCAAACGACAAAGCGCATATTATAATATGAAATGGCTATGAAAAAGGGGGATAAACATGTCTCAAAATAACTATCGAGATAAAGTTGAAGCGCATCGTCAATCCATTGAAGTGGCTGGTAGCGATGCACAAACAAATCCCGGACGTGCTTCACGTAGAGCGGCTCGAAATGGACAAGAGAAAAAGAATAATAATAAATTAATTACAATTTTAGGCAGTATTTTTGTTCTTGTACCTGTGCTGATTCTCGTGTACTTTAGTTTCTTTGCAAATTCCGGTGATAAAACGACACAAGATTTAGCAAATAGTGATGTAAATGTACAATCAAGCAATGGCAACGGTTCATCTAATAGTGGTGCTGTTGCAACTGATGACGATAAAGACAAGCAAACAAAAGCACAACAAATAGAGCAAGAAAAAGCAAAAAAAGCAGCAGAAGCGCAAGAAAAAGCTGAAAAGAAAAAAGCGGCTGAAGAAAAAGCGAAAAAAGAACGGATAGCGAAGAAAAAAGCGGCCAAAGAAAAGGCTGCAAAAGAGAAAGCAGCGAAAGAGGCTGCAGCAAAAGCAGCAGCACAAAAGGCCGCAGCCGAAAAAGCGGCAGCTGAAAAAGCAGCAAAAGCAGCGGCGCAAAAAGCTGCGCAGGAAAAAGCAGCAAAAGAGGCCGCAGCAAAGGCCGCAGCCGAAAAAGCGGCAGCTGAGAAAGCAGCAAAAGAAAAGGCTGCAAAAGAAGCTGCAGGTGCAGCACCAAATACAACAACATCAGCTTATCGCCAATCAATCCAAAATGGCTATTTACACAATGCCTCTGCAGGAGATACCGTTCAAAGTATTTCAATCCGTTACTACGGTTCAACAGCAAAAGCAGCACAAATCCGCCAGTTAAATGGCTTATCATCTGATAAAGTACAAGCAGGCGTAAAAATTGCCTTACCAATGCAATAAGGAATAAAGAGAGGTTCAGGAAATATTCTGAGCCTCTTTTTTAATGAGCTCGAACAAGTGACAAATTTCAAATATATAGTAAAATAGATTCGGTAAAGAATATGATATAAAAAGGAATGACAACTATGCGTCAAGAAGATGCGATTATTGTTGGCGGTGGCCCTTGTGGTCTTGCGGCAGCAATCGCTTTACAAAAAATTGGACTAAACCCAATCGTCATTGAAAAAGGCAATATCGTGAATGCGATTTATAATTACCCAACGCACCAAACATTTTTCTCATCAAGTGAAAAATTAGCGATTGGCGATGTACCATTTATTATTGAAGGTCAAAAACCAAAACGTAATCAAGCACTCGTTTACTATCGTGAGGTTGTAAAACGAAAAGATATTCAAATCCATCGTTTTGAGAAGGTCGAGCATGTTACAAAGCAAGGCCAATCATTTATTGTGAAAACATCTAAGGATACGTATGAAACACCGTATGTGGTTATTGCGACAGGCTACTACGATCATCCGAATTATATGGGCATTGACGGTGAAAACTTACCGAAAGTGATGCACTATTTCAAAGAGGGGCATCCTTATTTTGATACGGATGTACTTGTAATTGGTGGCAAGAACTCAGCAATTGATGCGGGACTTGCACTGCATAAAGCTGGGGCTCGTGTGACAGTTGCCTATCGTGGTAGTGAATACTCATCAAGCATTAAACCGTGGGTACTACCAGATTTTGCGGCACTTGCACGTGATGAAAGTATTCAGATGTTATTTAATACAAGCGTGGAAAAAATCGATGATACAACAGTGACATTAACAGTGGATGGTGAAGAAAAAGTCATTGCGAATGATTTTGTTTTTGCGATGACAGGCTATCACCCAGATCACTCATTTATTCGTGAAATGGGTGTGACAGTAGATGCTGAAACAGGGCGTCCAACATTTAATCCTGAAACAATGGAAACAAATGTGGAAGGGTTGTTTATTGCGGGTGTTATTGCAGCAGGTAATAATGCAAATGAAATCTTTATCGAAAATGGCCGCTTCCACGGCGACCAAATCGCTGCATGTATTACGGCGAAATAACATTAGTGAATTAAGCATTACTTTGCTAAGTAGTGCTTTTTTTACTGCGTTTATGTATGCAATATATTACGAGGACGTAAAAATTGTCTTAGCGAAATTTGTCACGTATTTAAATGTAGTTTATAATGTATGCAATATATAAGAATTCGGGAGAGGTGACACGATGCCAATACCAAAGGACTTCATGAAACCCGCACGTTTATCAGCAAAGGAACGTGCCTTTTTACAACTACAAGAATGGATTATTGATGGGACGTTGCAACCATTAGAAAAATTAAATGATGCAGAGCTTGCGACTGCGCTAGGCGTCAGTCGTACGCCCGTACGCGAAGCATTACAATTATTAAATGCACAGGGCTTTGTTGAAATGCATCCCGGTGTAGCAACACAAGTAACCGCTGTTAATAATGCCGATGTCGAAAAGATTTTACCCGTATTAGCGGCATTGCAAGCATTAGCTGCTGAGGAAGTATCTCAAAAAGGCGTAACAGCTTCATTTATCCAACAGCTACGCGCTAAAAATGCGGAATTTGCGTTAGCAATTGAAAGTCAAAACTTCTATTTAGCGTTAAAACTAGATGATGAATTGCACACATTAATTATTCAAGAAGCAGAAAATGAATATATTGCAAATCCTGTGTCGAATTTTCAAGCACATGTGCGCCGCTTATTCTTCCATAACTCGATTATTTTAACCGCACAATCTGTTGTCGAGCATGAGAAGTTAATTGCATCCCTTGAAGCGCAGGATGCCGAAACAGCGCATGCCATTACAAAGCAAAACTGGGTACGTGCAACAGAGGAATATGCATCTCGCACAAAATAATTATTAATAGAAACGACTGGAATACTACGAAATGTCCAGCTGAAAAATAAGCATAAGAAAAGAAGAGACTTTGACAAAATACGTCATTTTTCTTTTTTAGCGTTCGCAATAAAAAACCGGAACCGTGCCACAGCGCGATTCCGGTTTTTTTATGTTCATATCAGAGGTTGTTTTTACACGTCTATCCTAGCCTCTTCTTTTGATTAGTCATGCTTTTATTGGAAGAAGCGTGACATTTCAAGTGGTTGCTGGTATTGGTTTAAGCCAATTAAAAGGCGAAGGCGTGCCTTTGGACCATTAAGACCTGTCGTGAACAGCACCCCCATGTCTTCGAGCTGCTTACCGCCACCATCATAGCCGTAGACACCTTGTGCGATACCGTTAAAGCAGCGCGACACAAGGACGACAGGCAGACGTTTTTGAATCATGCGCTGAATACTCGGAACAAGCGCAGGTGGCACATTGCCTTGACCAAGGCCTTCAAGTACAAGACCATCATACCCTGCATCGATGACCGCATCGACTAAATCGCCGTCCATTCCAGCATATACTTTTAACATCGCAACGCGTTTTGTTAAACTTTGTACGTCAACGAATTCACGTGTAATCGGGGCATGGTGAAAGTGAATGGTCATTTTCGTTACTAAGCCAATCGGTCCGTACTGCGGAGATTGGAATGTAGATACAGAAGAGGTCGATGTTTTCGTAACATTGACCGCTTGATGAATCTCATCATTCATGACGACTAATACACCTTTACCACGTGCATCCTCATCACTTGCAACACGAATTGCAGCGACAAGATTGTACAAACCATCTGCGCCCAGCTCATTTGATGAGCGCATTGCACCCGTCATGACAATCGGGGCCTCAAATTTTGTCGTTAAATCTAAAAAGTAAGCCGTTTCTTCTAATGTATCGGTACCATGCGTAATTACGACGCCATCAAATGCTGCATGTGCGAGCTGGTCATTGATGATATTACGCAACTTTAACATATGCTCAGGAGTCATATGTGGCGATGGTAAATTAAAAGCTTCGATTTCGGTAATCGCCGCTAAACGTTCCAATTTTTCATGTTCCTTTGTTAGCGGATTGATTGTATCAGGAACAACTGCCCCCGTATCCTCGCTAACATGCATTGAAATAGTACCACCTGTATGAATAAGTAAAATTTTCTTTTTCATGCTATACCTCCATATAATATATAATAGAAAAAAACGGAGAAGGGAGACTGCGATGCTTATCCTCTTATCCGTCGCCATTGCACCGGGGCTTGCGCTACTTAGCTTTTTTTACTTGCGTAACCAAATGGCGACCGAACCGCGTAATTTGCTGCATGCATTTATTTACGGTGCTGCGTTAACATTCCCTATTTTATTTTTACAATATGTTTTAAAAGAAGAACATATTTTTACAAATCCTATTATACAAGAAGTTTTGTTCACAGGGATTATTGAAGAGTTTTTTAAATGGTTTTTATTAATGTTAATTATTTATAACCATGTCGAATTTGATGACCCTTATGATGGGATTTTATATGGTGTGTCCTTATCCCTTGGCTTTGCGACCGTTGAAAATATACTGTACTTACTATCCTACGGTGTTGATACTGCGTTGATGCGCGCATTATTACCCGTTTCTAGTCATGCATTATTTGGCGTTGTGATGGGCTTTTATTTAGGCAAAGCAAAGTTTTCAAAGCTAAAGAGCGAGAAAACATGGCTCGTCTGGTCGGTTAGTACACCGATTTTATTACATGTTCTTTATAATGCGGTGCTGTTATTACCTGGCAACTGGGATTATATTGTCATTCCCTTTATGATTTTCTTATGGTGGTTTGCACTGCGAAAAGTAAAACGTGCACACGAGCATTTAGTATCGATATTGATGGAAAAGTCCTATAATGATGAAAAAATAGGTTAAAAATCCTATTTCTGGTATGGTTTATAGGCGTTAAATCATGTATACTAGAGCCAACATCACATAAAA
The DNA here is from genome assembly GCF_042686175.1 of Kurthia populi. Classification (NCBI taxonomy): domain Bacteria; kingdom Bacillati; phylum Bacillota; class Bacilli; order Caryophanales; family Caryophanaceae; genus Kurthia; species Kurthia populi. Next base: position 62,226 of record NZ_JBHUOR010000033.1, read on the forward strand.
AAGTAGTTGCATAGGGGAGGGGCACCGATGGATTTTAAAATCGGGACAAATTTAACGCTAGAAACAATCAATCAAGACACGCCAGAACGCTATAGTTGTCGCGTAGTCGATGTGCTAGATGGAGAAATTTTTATTGATTATCCAATTCACAATGTAACAAAACGGACGGTCTATTTAAATGTCGGTGATACATTTCGTGTAACATTTATTGACGATAAGAAAGTGGCACATGCTTTTTTCACGACGATTTTAGGACGTAAAAAAGCAAATATCCCGATGATACGATTAGCCGCACCATCAGATGAAGACATCGAAAAAATTCAGCGTCGGGAATATGTACGCGTTGAAACGGCGATAGATGTCGCAATGCGCTATGACAATCAATTTTATCAATTTGTGACAGCGGACGTCAGCGCTGGTGGCATTGCAATTTATTTAAATCGCCTCTTACCGTTGAAGCCTGATGATGAAGTGGAATTAACACTGGTGTTGCCATTTGCAAAAGAAGAGGATGGTACGCAGTATGTCCACGTTACAGGGCGAATTATTCGGATTATCGAAAAGGATGAACAAAAAATTGTCCCCATTCAATTCGTTGATACCGATGAAGTGGATCGGAAAATAATTACGCGTTTTTGCTTTGAGCGGCAACTCATTAATTACCGCAAAGAAATGTCTTATTAATCGAAAGAGTGAGCCACCGTGCTCGCTCTTTTTTTATGTGCTCGCAATGTTCGATTCCGGGTATTATATGATACAATACTACTTTAGAAAGAAAGCGAGGAATTTAGCGTGAAAAATATTCAAATTGCCATTGATGGACCAGCTGGTGCTGGGAAAAGTACAGTAGCAAAAATTGCTGCTGAAAAGCTTCAATACACATACATTGATACAGGTGCGATGTACCGCGCCTTAACATTAAAAGCCTTACGTACAAGTACTGATTTAGACTCAGAACAAGCGATTGCAGACTTATTAAAGGACTCAACAATCGAGCTTGTACCAGCTGAGAATGGTCAACGCGTACTATTAGATGGTGAAGATGTTTCAGAAGAAATTCGTTTCCCAAATATCTCTGCCAACGTTTCAAAAGTAGCGGCACATGCGGCAATGCGTGCTATTATGGTCGATTTACAACATGATATGGCTGCGCGCGGTGGTGTCGTAATGGATGGCCGTGACATCGGTACAGCTGTATTACCACAAGCTGAACTAAAAGTATTCATGTCTGCAACGGTAGAAGAACGTGCACGTCGCCGTTTTGAAGACAATAATAAACGCGGTATTGAATCATCTATTGAACAACTACAGCAAGAAATTGCACTGCGCGACAAGATGGACAGCGAACGCGAAGCATCACCCCTTGTACAAGCGGAAGATGCCATTTTCTTAGATACAACGACATTATCAATCGATGAAGCAGCAGATGCCATTTTAAAATTAGCGAGTGAAAGGATGGCTTAATATGGAATTCTATCAATTTGCACGTGGCGTTGTAAAAACGGTACTGTTTCCATTTTATCGTGTAAAAGTAATTGGCCGTGACAACTTTCCTAAAGAAGGCGGCGTCTTAATCTGTTCGAATCACATCTCGAACTTTGACCCACCTGTTGTAGGAATTGCTGCACCACGTTCTCTTTACTTTATGGCGAAAGAAGAATTGTTTAAAGTACCTGTACTTAAGGGTATATTACCAAAGATTAATGCTTTTCCTGTTAAACGAGGCTTTAGTGATCGACAAGCACTACGTACAGCGCTAAACCTTTTAAAAGATGGCAATGTTGTCGGCTTATTCCCGGAAGGTCATCGTAGTAAAGATGGCAAGCTAGGGGAAGGGTTTAGCGGCGCGGGTTTCTTTGCGCTACGTGGTGGCGATGCTGTTGTGTTACCGTGTGCCGTCATTGGACCATATAAACGCTTCCATCCGATTACAGTTGTTTTCGGTAAGCCAATCGATATGACACCTTATCGTGAACGTCGTGCAAAAGCCGAGGAAGTAACAGCGGTTATTATGTCTGGAATTCAACAAATTCTAGACGAATACGAGCAAAAATAAAAAATAGTACGTTTGTAATAGCTAATTTTTGTTTTTAAGCGTTCTATCAACTAAAATAAAGGTAATCGATGTGAAGGAGGATTACATATGTCTGAAGAAATGAATCTGAATGAAGTAAAAGAATTACACGAAGGTGATATCGTCAAGGCGCGTGTAGAATCTGTTGAAGATAATCGCGTCATTGTATCGATTGAAAATGCAAAATACGACGGTATCATTCCAATTAGTGAGTTATCAAGTTTACATGTCGAAAAAGCATCAGATGCTGTAAAAGCGGGTGATGAGTTCGAAGTGATGGTGAAAAAGGTAGAAGAGCCATCAGCTGATTCAGAAGGCACAGGAAATTATGTTCTTTCGAAACGCCAAGTCGATGCCATCGCAGCGTGGAAAACATTAAAAGAGCAATTCGATGCTGGCGAAGTACTTGAAGCGGAAGTAAAAGACGTTGTTAAAGGCGGCTTAGTTGTTGACCTTGGTGTACGTGGTTTCGTACCAGCTTCATTAGTAGAAGATTATTTTGTTGAAACGTTTGACGATTATAAAGGGAAAACGCTGAAATTCAAAATCGTTGAAATGGATCAAGATAAAAACCGTTTAATTTTATCGCATCGTGCAGTATTAGAAGACGAAAAAGCAGAGAAAAAAGTTGAGGTCATCAATACAATTAAAGAAGGCGACGTGTTAGATGGTACGGTTCAACGTATCGCGGCATTTGGGGCTTTCGTTGATATTGGCGGCGTTGATGGTCTTGTGCATATTTCACAAGTAGCACATGAGCATGTCTCAAATGTCTATGATGTGTTAAAAGAAGGCCAAAAAGTACAAGTAAAAGTACTTTCTGTTGATCCGGTCAACGAACGTATTTCATTATCCATTAAAGATACGTTAGCAGGTCCATGGGAAGGCATTGAAGAGAAAGCGCCAAAAGGAGCAGTACTAGATGGCATTGTACGCCGTCTTGTAACGTTTGGTGCCTTTGTCGAAGTGTTCCCAGGTGTAGAAGGTTTAGTACACATTTCACAAATTGCACACAAACATATTAATACGCCACATGAAGTGCTGCAAGAAGGTCAAGAAGTTCAAGTGAAAGTACTTGAAGTAAGTGAAGATGAAAAACGACTGGCACTGAGCATTCGCGAATTACTAGAAAAAGAAGACAATGATGAGCCAACAGAGGAAGAGTATGACCTTCCTGAACAAGAAAGTGGCTTCTCATTTGGCGATCTTTTAGGCGAACAGCTAAAGGACTTTAAAACAGACGATAAATAATAAAAAGGCAGACGACTTCACATGAATTCGTCTGTTTTTCTTTTCTTTAAGACATAACTTTGATAAAATGAAATACAAATGGAAAGTATACGGATTAGGTGATGGGACGTTTCCGTACCATCATCTTTTTTGTTGCCTTATAAATGAAAGATATGAAAGCTGGAAGGATGAAGTAAACTATGACGAAACCAGTCATCGCAATCGTCGGCCGTCCGAACGTAGGGAAATCAACTATTTTCAACCGTATCGTTGGCGAACGCGTATCCATCGTTGAGGACGTAGCGGGTGTAACTCGTGACCGTATTTATAGCTCAGCAGAATGGTTAACACATGATTTTAATATTATTGATACAGGTGGTATTCAACTAGGAGATGAACCATTCCTAGAAGAAATTCGCCAACAAGCAGAAGTTGCCATGGACGAAGCCGATGTTATCATTTTCATGACGAATGGTCGTGAAGGTGTCACAATGGAAGATGAGCAAGTTGCGAAAATCTTATACAAAACGAAAAAACCGGTCGTATTAGCAGTCAATAAAGTCGATAACCCAGATATGCGTGATTTAATTTGGGATTTCTACTCATTAGGTTTTGGCGATCCATATCCAATCTCAGGGTCTCACGGTCTTGGGTTAGGGGATTTACTAGACGAATGTGCGAAGAACTTCCCAGAACAAGATGATACAGATTATGATGATAGCGTTATTAAATTCTCATTAATCGGTCGTCCAAACGTTGGTAAATCATCATTAGTAAATGCAATTTTAGGGGACCAACGTGTTATCGTATCAGATGTTGCGGGTACAACTCGTGACGCAATCGATTCACCATACGAATACAATGGCCAAGAATACGTTATTATCGATACAGCCGGTATGCGTAAAAAAGGGAAAGTGTATGAAACAACTGAGAAATATTCAGTGCTTCGTGCAATGCGAGCAATTGAACGTTCAGACGTTGTTTTAGTCGTATTAAATGGTGAAGAAGGCATTCAAGAACAAGATAAGAAAATTGCAGGTTATGCGCATGAAGCCGGCAAAGCCATTATCATTGTTATGAACAAATGGGATGCCGTTGTTAAAGACGAAAAAACAATGAACAAAAAAATCGAGGAAATTCGTGAACAATTTGTTTACCTAGATTATGCACCGATTGTTTTCACATCAGCGAAAACAGGGAAACGTGTACATGATGTATTACCAGTTATTAACCGCGTACATGATAACCACACAATGCGTGTACAATCTAGTATCCTAAATGAAGTGATTATGGATGCGATTGCACGTAACCCTGCACCAACAGATAAAGGGCGTCGTCTACGCATTTACTACGGTACACAAGTAGCGATTCAACCACCAACATTCGTTGTATTCGTCAACGATGTAGAACTAATGCACTTTACGTATGAGCGTTTCTTAGAAAACCGTATTCGTGATACATTTGATTTTGAAGGAACACCAATCCGTATTATTACACGTGCACGAGACTAAAGGAGCGATAACGATGGAGAAGGTAACGGTATTAGGTGCCGGTTCTTGGGGAACTGCACTTGCAACAGTGTTAGCAGATAATGGACATGATACATTGATTTGGTCACATCGAGAGGATCAGGCAACAGAAATTCATGAACATCATACCAATGCAAAATACTTGAAAGACGTTACATTACCAGCGAATCTACACGCAACAGCGAATATGGCACAAGCAATCGAGCATGCTTCAATTGTTGTAATGGCCGTTCCAACAAAAGGTATTCGTGAAACATGTCAAAAAATGATGCAAACATTAGATAAGCCTGTATTATTTGTTCATGTGTCAAAAGGAATTGAGCCAGGCTCTCTTTTACGTATTTCAGAAATTATGCGAGAAGAGTTACCGGCATCTGTTATTGAAGACCTTGTTGTATTATCTGGACCGAGTCATGCAGAAGAAGTTGTTAAACAGCATCCAACAACTGTCGCAGCTTCTTGTGAAAGCTTAGTAGCTGCTGAGCGTGTGCAAGATTTATTTATGAATCAATATTTCCGTGTGTATACAAATCCAGATGTCATTGGCGTAGAAGTCGGTGGCGCTCTTAAAAATGTCATTGCCTTAGCGGCAGGTGCTGTTGATGGTATTGGCTACGGGGATAATGCGAAGGCTGCACTGATTACGCGTGGCCTTGCTGAAATCTCACGTTTGGGCGTCAAAATGGGCGCGAAGCCTTTAACATTTATGGGTTTAACAGGTATGGGTGACTTAATCGTTACATGTACATCGGTACACTCACGTAATTACCGCGCTGGCTTTATGCTTGGCGAAGGGAAAAAGCTTGAGCAAGTTTTAGATGAAATGGGTATGGTCGTAGAAGGCGTACGCACAGCGAAAGCAGCACATCAATTAGCTGAAAAATACGATGTCGCACTACCGATTTCAGCTGCATTATATAGTGTGTTATTTGAAGATAAGACACCACTTGATGCGGTCGATGATCTAATGCTGCGCATGAAGAAACGTGAAATGGATGAAATTTATAATAATTAATGCGATAAAAAAAGCTAGCAAAAAAATATTTTTGCTAGCTTTTTTGTATGCGAAAATAAAATAACTAATGCAAATGACCTAAAAAAATAGCGCTATTATCTGAAGCGAAAAAGAGAAGAAACGTTGATATATCAGTAGTTCAACGATTTTCGACGTCTCTAAAACTACCATTTTATTTTTTTGCTATAAAATTGTTAAAATATGAAAAACGGATAATACAAACTTTTATCCACTAAAAAAACATTTAAAAGCGGATAATTTATACTATTTTATACAATTTGTTCGTAATATATGAACGTATGTTCGATTTCGTATATAAATAAATAAAGGTTATTTTTTCCAATAATGGATTTTTTCATTCGTAAAAGTATTTTGGTATAAAAAATATTTTTCCAAATCAACCTTTTTTAGTTGCAAAAAAGATGTTTTATCGAACATAATAAAAATATGAATAAAACAGTCGAAAACGCGTAGAAACAGCGCTATCGCAAGTTTATTGATAGGTTAAAAGGTCTATTTTAGATGAATGAGGATTAAAGTTGATGAAAGTCGGTAAAAGGAGTATAAATATGGTTGCATAGCAATATTAGAGTGTGATAATCTTTTTACATGATTTTGACAACCGTTGAGAGGAGGTGACTAGTATGAACAAAACAGAACTAGTAAATGCTGTTGCAGAAGCTGCAGAACTTTCTAAAAAAGATGCGAGCAAAGCAGTTGAAGCTGTATTTGAAACAATCCAAGATGCACTTGCAAAAGGTGATAAAGTACAACTAATCGGTTTTGGTAACTTCGAAGTACGTGAACGTGCGGCTCGTAAAGGTCGTAACCCACAATCAGGCGAAGAAATCGAAATCGCTGCAAGCAAAGTACCTGCTTTCAAACCAGGTAAAGCGCTTAAAGATGCTGTCAAAGGCTAATTTTGCGTATTACATAAAAAAGAACAGCAAAAGCTGTTCTTTTTTTGTTTTATAGAAATGTGGCGTTTCGTGAATTAGCGAAACGCTTTTTTAATTACATAAATGAATTTTCCTGAAGTTGCAATTTTCTGTTGTTTTCATGTAATGAAACTTTGCTTGTGGCCTATCATTATGCTAACATCTAGTTTGAGAAATGTATTGCTTTTAATGGAGGAACGAAACATTGACAAACACGACAGAACATACAGATAACAAAGTTGATTTAGATAAAATTAAGCAAGCTGTAACGATGATTTTAGAAGCTGTTGGTGAAGATCCGACTCGTGAGGGCTTAGAAGATACACCGAAGCGTGTTGCAAAAATGTACGCAGAGATGTTTGCAGGGCTTCATACAGATGCACGTGAGTACTTTGAAACGGTATTTCATGAAGGGCATGATGAAGTTGTCTTAGTGAAAGATATTCCATTCTTCTCAATGTGCGAACATCATCTTGTGCCATTTTACGGCAAAGCGCATGTAGCTTATATTCCACAAAATGGTGTTGTAGCAGGTTTAAGTAAATTAGCGCGTACGGTCGATACAGTTGCACGCCGCCCTCAATTACAAGAACGTATTACAGCAGAAGTAGCAACGGTGCTAGAGGAAAAATTAAATCCAAAAGGTGTTTATGTTTTAATCGAAGCAGAGCATATGTGTATGACGATGCGCGGTATTAAAAAACCAGGTGCAAAAACGATTACAACGGTTGCGAAAGGAATTTTTGAAACAGATGAAGTGAAACGTTCTGAAATTCTTTCATTCATTCAAATGTCTTAAAACAGGTCTCTTTTTATGGTATGATAAAAAGAGCAAATTTTTATTTTAGAAGGAGACGGAAGGCATGGCACAAAACGATTATGTTGTTATTCGCGCTGAGGAAGATGGCGTTCATGTTATCGGTCTAACACGCGGTGATGATACAAAATTTCATCATGCTGAAAAGCTAGATAATGGTGAAGTAATGATTGCACAATTTACAGATAATACGTCTGCGATGAAAATTCGTGGTAAAGCGGAAATTCAAACAGCACATGGCGTAGCACATAGCGGTCCCAAAAAATAGGTTTCAACGAAATGAACTGAATGGAGAAATTTTATGATTGCAACAACTATCGAGCAACGAGTAGCACAATTTAAACAAAACATTTTCATGAAATTGCATCATAGAACGCTCCTTGAATATACAGGTCAACCCGTTGTTTCAGATGATGAATTATTTTATTTATTATTACCAGCACTCAATGGCGAGCGTTGGTCAGATAAGCAAGACCTTGCGGCAATAGGGGTCGCTATTAATTTAGCGGCACTTAATACGCATGAATTAATTGAAGAATTTGACGCAACATCAAAGGCACAACAACTGGCTGTATTAGCAGGGGATTTGTATAGTGGTGCTTATTATGCGACGCTTGCTGAAGTAGGGGATGTGCTTTTGATTCGCACAATTACCGAAGCTGTTGCTACAATAAGTGAGGAGAAAACGAAGCTCTATGAAAACGCACAGCAAACGATGGATGTGTGGTTACAGATGCTGACGACAATTGAAAGCGATTCAATTCGTCATTTCTTCAAACACTATCATCTTGAACAATACATTCCATTTGCTGAAAATGGCTTATTACTTAATAGACTTGCAGAGGAATTAGCTGCGTTGTCAAAAGGCGAAACTACGCTCTTTTATAAAGCGTTAGCGACACACCATGATGACGTAGAAGCGTTATTACGACAAGCACAAGAGATGCTCGCTACAACGTATGAAAATGTTGTTTCCACTTCTCCACTAGTGCATGATGATGTGAAAGAATGGATTGTAAGTCGCATTCATGAGCTAAAAACGAATTAATTTGAGAGAAGGTTGACACAATGGCACAAACGAAAGAACAACGTGTACATGAAGTTTTTGAAAATATTTCAGGCAGTTACGATACGATGAACTCGGTCATCAGTTTCCAATTGCATAAATTATGGCGTAAAGATACGATGGAGCGTATGGCAGTAAAACCTGGCTCTAAATCGCTTGATGTATGCTGTGGTACGGCAGACTGGACGATAGCAATGTCTGAAGCTGTTGGACCAACAGGAGAAGCATATGGTCTAGACTTTAGCCAAAACATGTTAAACGTTGGCATTGAAAAAACAAAGGATATCGACAACATTACCTTACTTCAAGGGAATGCAATGGAGTTACCTTTTGAAGATAATACATTTGATTATGTAACAGTTGGTTTTGGCCTTCGTAATGTTCCAGATTATTTACAAGCATTACGCGAAATGAATCGTGTTGTAAAACCGGGTGGTAAAGTAGTTTGCCTTGAAACATCCCAATCAGAAATTCCAGGCTACCGTCAACTATTCCGCTTTTATTTCCATTATGTTATGCCTGTATTTGGGAAATTATTTGCGAAAAGCTTCAAAGAATATTCTTGGTTACAAGAATCTGCGAACGTATTCCCAGGTGTCAAACAACTGAAAAAAATGTTCGAAAAAGCAGGTATGGAGAACGTCACATACAAACCATATAGCGGTGGCGCAGCAGCGGTGCACATTGGCTATAAAAAACAGCAATAGGCGAGAGAAGGTATTCAAGTGGAAAAGATGAAGCTAAAAATGCTTTATGCTGACTTAAAGTCAGATATCGATGTCATCGAAAAAGAATTAGAAAAAGCGGTGGGCTCGTCTTCACACTTTCTGAATGAAGCTTCTCTACATCTATTACAAGCTGGGGGGAAACGTCTTCGCCCAGTTTTTGTTTTGCTAGCAGCTAAGTTCGGACAATACGATATCCAAAAGGTTAAGCATGTAGCGGTGCCGCTAGAGCTTATCCATATGGGGTCGTTAGTGCATGATGATGTCATTGATAATTCAGAAATGCGAAGAGGTCGTCCAACAGTTAAAGCACAGTTTAACAATCGCATTGCGATGTATAACGGCGACTTTATTTTTGCGAGAGCATTAGAACATATGACGTATATTGATGAAGCAGAAGCGCATCAAGTACTGTCAAAAACGATGGTAGAGATTTGTATCGGCGAAATTTTACAAGTCGAAGATAAACGTACACTCGACCAAAACTTACGTGATTATTTCCGTCGTATTAAGCGGAAAACGGCCATCTTAATTGCCTCAAGCTGTCGCTTAGGTGCGATTGCTGGGGGGACGGATGCACGTACTGCCTGGCATTTAGAGCGTTTTGGCTATTATGTTGGCATGAGCTTTCAAATCATCGATGATATTTTAGACTTCACATCGACAGATAAAAAGCTCGGTAAACCAGCAGGCAGTGATTTGATGCAAGGGAATGTTACGTTGCCGGCACTCTATGCACGTAGTGATGCAGCAATTCGTCCGTTAATGGAAAAGGCACTTGATGGTTCAATGACTGAATCACAGCGCCAAGATATGCTGAGACTGATGCGTAAGTCTGATGCGATAAAGCGCGCACAGCACGTAAGCGATTTATATTTAGCAAAAGCATTGCGTGAAATTGACGCATTACCTGACAATAAAGTGAAGAAATCATTACGAGATATCGCTTTATACATGGGGAAACGTAAATTTTAAGCGATTCTGCATATAATTTGTTGAATCTTGCTTTATTCAATGATACTATTTATTTTGGGTTCAAAACCTGTATATAACTTGAAGGAGTGTAATTAAACATGGCTATCCAAACAACATTTTTAATGGTTAAACCAGACGGCGTTAAACGTCAATTAATCGGTGATATCGTAGATCGTTTCGAACGTAAAGGTTTCGTACTTAAAGGTGCTAAACTTATGCAAATCTCTCAAGAGCTTGCTGAAAAACACTACGCAGAGCACGCTGAAAAACCATTCTTCGGTGAATTAACTGATTTCATCACTTCTGGTCCAGTATTTGCTATGGTATGGGAAGGCGAAAACGTTATTTCTGTAGCACGTCTTATGATGGGCGCTACTAACCCATCTGAATCAGCTCCTGGAACAATCCGCGGTGACTACTCAACTACAGTATCACACAACGTAATCCACGGTTCTGACTCTTTAGCATCAGCTGAACGTGAAATCGGCTTATTCTTCAACGAAAACGAATTACACTAATTCGACTTTTGAATAAGTAGAAGCATAACGCTTCGCTTGAAAGCACACTATCTTTTCGGATAGTGTGCTTTTTTTATAGGTCATCATACAGTATAATAGACATAGGACTTTAGGAGAGGAAACGAATGCATATGACAGATTATGAACAGTTTGTGGCAAGCATTAAACGAAAAACAGGCATCGATTTAGCTTTATATAAAGAAGCGCAAATGAAACGACGTTTAACATCGCTTTATGAAAAGAAAGGCTTTAAAAGTTTTGTTGATTTTTATCAAGGCATTGAAGCCGACCGTGCGTTACTTGATGAATTTTTAGACCGTATGACGATTAATGTTTCAGAATTTTATCGTAACGGCAAGCGTTGGGAAGTATTGCAGCAAAAAATCTTCCCGAGACTGTTAAAAGATAATAAGCGCTTGAAAGTTTGGAGTGCGGCATGCTCGACTGGAGAAGAGCCTTATTCATTAGCAATGGTATTATCTAATCATGTACCGTTATCACAAATTGCGATTCAGGCGACGGATTTAGATAATAATGCGATTGCGAAAGCGAAAGCGGGTATTTACCCAGAACGCTCATTAGCAGAAGTACCAGCCAATATGAAATCTAAATATTTCACACAGGATGGCTCGTTTTATAAAGTATCGAATGATATTAAGCAAACGACGACGTTTAAAAATCATAATTTATTAAAAGATAAGTATGATAGTAATTTTGATTTAATCGTTTGTCGTAACGTCATGATTTATTTTACTGAGGAAGCAAAGGATCAAATCTATACAAACTTCAGTAAAGCATTACGTCCAGGTGGTGTGCTATTTGTTGGCAGTACGGAGCAAATCTTTAATCCAGCACGTTATGATTTTGAAATTGAGGATACATTCTTCTACCGAAAAAAATAATAAAACAACATTTAAACGAGAATTTGTGCAATATACAATTTCTCGTTTTTTTAATTTCACGAATATGTAAGCTCTTACAAACTATGCTACAAAAAAATAACACGTTAAAATTATTAAAAAGTTCAGTCAATTTATGTGTATAATAGGAATTAGTACTGTAATTTACGAAAAAATATGTTATAGTGAAAAACATATAATTTAATGCGTTGAAGGGAGAAAGTGTTTAATATGAGATATTTAACAGCAGGCGAGTCACATGGACCGCAATTAACAACAATTATTGAGGGGCTTCCTTCATTATTACCATTAAAAGCAGAAGATATTAATAAAGGGTTAAAACGTCGTCAAGGTGGTCACGGTCGTGGTCGTCGTATGCAAATTGAAACCGATACAGTGGAAATTACATCAGGTGTACGTCACGGTAAAACATTAGGTTCACCGGTCGCACTTGTTGTAACAAATGATGACTGGTCGCACTGGACAAAAATTATGGGTGCAGAGCCGTTAGCTGAAGATATCGATCCTTCAGAAATTAAACGTCAAATCTCACGTCCACGCCCCGGACATGCAGATTTAGTTGGTGGGATGAAGTATGGTCACCGCGATTTACGAAATGTCTTAGAACGCTCATCAGCACGTGAAACAACGGTACGTGTCGCTGTTGGTGCAGTAGCAAAACAATTATTAGCAGAGTTAGGCATTAATATTGTTGGCTACGTAACAGAAATCGGTGGTGTAGAAGCAGATAAGGCTGCAACTGCTGGCAAATCTGTAGAAGAAATTCGTGCCATTATTGAAGAGGATGCTTGTTACTGTGCAGATGCAGAGGCTTCAGCTAAAATGGTGGAATTAATTGATGCTACGAAAAAAGCGGGCGATTCAATCGGCGGCATTGTCGAAGTTGTCGTAGAAGGGATGCCAGCAGGCGTTGGTTCATATGTCCATTATGACCGTAAATTAGACGGGAAATTAGCACAAGCAATGCTATCAATTAATGCTTTTAAAGGTGTTGAATTCGGGATTGGCTTTGATGCGGCACATGTGCCAGGCTCTCAAGTGCATGACGAAATTATTTGGGATGAAGAGCAAGGCTATACACGTCGTACAAATCGCTTAGGTGGTCTTGAAGGCGGAATGTCTACAGGTATGCCAATCGTTGTACGTGGGGTTATGAAGCCAATTCCAACATTATATAAACCATTAAAATCAGTGGACATCGAAACAAAAGAGGAATTTAAAGCGAGTGTTGAGCGCAGTGATGCCTGTGCAGTGCCTGCAGCATCTGTTGTGGCAGAGCATGTCATTGCATTTGAAATCGCGAAAGCATTACTAGATCAATTCCATGCGGATCAATTTCCACAACTGAAAAAACAAATTGATGATATTAAACAATACGCGAAGGAGTTTTAAGTCATGAAAATACCTGTTGAAACGCCTTCTCACCAATATGAAGTAGTGATTGGCAACCGTAATTTAACGGAGGCTGTCGCGACGATTGATGACAAAATCAACAAGGCGGATAAGCTAATTGTGCTAACGGACGAACATGTTTGGGCGGCACATAAGCAAACCTTTACAGACGTATTCCCTTATGATTTTACAGTGCATGTGATGCCAGCTGGGGAAGCATGTAAAACATTCGAAAATTACTATGCTGTACAAACATTTTTACTTGAGCAAAAAGCGACACGTAAAACGATGATTTTCGCTTTTGGTGGCGGTGCAGTAGGAGATTTAACAGGGTATGTAGCAGCGACGTTTATGCGCGGTGTGCCATTCGTGCAAATTCCGACGACAATTTTAGCACATGACTCAGCAGTAGGCGGTAAAACAGCAATTAATCATCCACTTGGTAAAAATATGATTGGCGCTTTCTATCAGCCAGAAGCCGTGTTATATGATATTCGTTTCTTAGAGACATTACCAAAACGTGAAGTGCGCTCTGGAATGGCAGAAACGGTAAAACATGCATTGATTTCGAATAAACAATGGCTTGAACAATTATTGCAACATACTGTTTATGATTTTAAACAGCAAGAACTTGAACAGCAGCTTGAAAATGGCATTCGCGTCAAAGCGGACATCGTCAAGCGGGATGAGGAAGAGCATTCAGTGCGTAAGTTTTTAAACTTTGGTCATACATACGGTCACGCAATTGAAGCGGCGTCTGGCTTTGGAAAAGTAGCACATGGTGAAGCGGTCATGATTGGTATCGTGTACGCACTGTTACTCGGAGAAAATCATAGTAAGCTGACACATGAGTTCACGAAAGAGGTATTTGCGTTTGCGCTACGTAGTGCGTATCCATTTGAAGCCGTGCACGAGTTTTCATTCGATGAGCTACTGACGTATATGATGAAAGATAAAAAAGTCGAGTATGGCGAGCTACAATTTGTATTACTAAACGAAGTAGGGGAGCCATTTGTACAGAAAATTTCAGCCGAAGAAGCGCGTCAAACAGATGCGCGCTTACGTGCACTTTTACAGGAGGTGGAGAAATGATTCGAGGAATTCGAGGAGCCATTACCGTAGCTCAAAATGATGCAGCTCTTGTATTAGCAGAAACAACGAAGCTATTACATGCGATTATTGCAGCGAATGATGTTGATGCAGCAGATGTAGCATCTGTTATTGCGACGACGACACCGGATATTACAGCCGCATTCCCAGCAAAAGCAGTACGTACATATGACGGCTGGGATTATGTACCTGTTATGTGTATGCATGAGATGAATGTAGAAGGCGCTTTGCCGCTTTGCATCCGCTTGATGGTACATGTCGAAACAACTGTAGCACAAAAAGATATACAGCATATTTACTTAAATGAAGCCGTAAAATTACGACCGGATTTAGTGAAATAAACAATTTATAAAGAGGCGATTTTGATGAAATGGAAAGAAACAGTAAAAGGATTAAAAGCATATGAACCAGGTAAGCCGATTGACGCGGTAAAACGTGAATTTGGTTTAGATGAAATTACAAAATTAGCATCAAATGAAAATCCACTAGGATGCTCACCAAAAGTAAATGCATTCTTAAAAAATACCGATTTTAATTTTGCGCTATATCCAGACGGTTACGCACAAGATATGCGTACAGCTGTGGCTAACCATGCCGGTGTTGCAGAAAAAGACTTATTGTTCGGCAATGGCTCAGATGAGTTAATTAGCATTATTTGCCGCGCGCTTTTATCACCAGAAACGAATACAGTGATGGCAACACCAACATTCTCACAATATAAATTAAATGCGGTTATCGAAGGCGCTGAAGTACGTGAAGTACCATTAAATGCGAATCGTGAACATGATTTAGATGCAATGCTTGCGGCAATTGATGATCAAACATCGGTTGTATGGGTATGTAGCCCGAATAATCCAACAGGTGGTATTACACCAACTGCTGCGATTCAAAACTTTTTAGCAAAAGTACCAGAAGATGTTTTAGTCGTATTAGATGAAGCGTATGTCGAATATGTGATGGACCCAGATTATGCAGATACATTACCACTTTATAAACAGTATAGCAATGTGCTGTTAATGCGTACATTCTCAAAAGCATACGGTCTTGCGGCTTTCCGCGTTGGTTATGCGATTGGTCAAGAAGCATTAGTGCGTAAATTAGATCCTGTTCGTGGACCATTTAACAACACTGTGTTATCACAAGCGATTATTCCAATTGCTCTAAGTGATACAGGTTATATTGAAAAATGTCGCGCAATTAATGCAGCAGGTAAGCAACAATATATTGCTTTTTGTGAAAAACACGGCTTAGATTATTACCCATCTGAAACAAACTTTATTTTATTCGAAATTAAAGCAGATAGTAATGAAGTATTCCAAGAGTTAATGTCTCGCGGTTATATCGTTCGTAGCGGTGCGGCACTTGGCGTACCAAATTATTTACGTATTACGATTGGCACTGAACAACAAAATGCTGGATTACTTGCACAACTGGAAGATATCTTAACGAAAAAAGGCGTACTTGCTTGAGACAAACCGTTCTGATCGTAGGGCTCGGACTCATTGGCGGCTCCATCGCGCTCGCTCTACAAAAATCACCGCAAAACTGGGTGATCGGTTATGATGCAAATCCAGATACGCTTCAAAGTGCAAAAGTGTTAGGTGTTGTTAATGAAACGACGCTAGATCCACAGCAAGCAATTCGTTATGCAGATGTGTGTATTTTTGCAACGCCTGTCAATGCTACGCTTGAATGGATGGAAAAATTAAAATCATGGGAACTTCCGCCGAATTTAATTGTTTCTGATACGGGAAGTACAAAGAGTTTAATTATGGATAAGGCGAGTGAGTTACAAGCGAAAGGCATTTCATTTATTGGTGGACATCCAATGGCAGGATCACATAAAAGTGGAGTGCTTGCGGCAAAACCAATTTTATTTGAAAATGCATATTATATGCTGACACCATTAGCAGGTGAAAACCCTGCACATGTCGACCAGCTTCATGAGCTATTAAAGTTAACAAATGCGAAATTGATGGTTGTTGATGCCGATGAGCATGACCATATGACGTCGATTGTGTCACACTTTCCACATGTTGTTGCCGCATCACTTGTGCATCAATTATCCGAAGAAAACGACGGAAACAAGTTAACGAAACAATTAGCTGCGGGTGGTTTTCGTGATATGACAAGAATCGCTGCCTCAGAGCCACAAATGTGGAGCGATATTGTACAGCAAAATAAGAAACATATATTAGAACAACTTCATCGTTGGCAGGCGGAGATGACTCGGGTTGAAGCGATTATCGAGCGTGACAATGAAGAAGAAATTACCGCGTTTTTTGCAGGGGCAAAGAACTTCCGTGATGACTTACCATTAACGCAAGGAGCGATGTTCTCGACGTATGATTTATATATTGACGTACCTGATCATCCTGGTAGTATTGCGGAAGTAACGGCATTACTTGCACAAGAACGCATTAGTATTACCAATATTCGAATCGTTGAAA
The DNA here is from genome assembly GCF_042686175.1 of Kurthia populi. NCBI lineage: Bacteria > Bacillati > Bacillota > Bacilli > Caryophanales > Caryophanaceae > Kurthia > Kurthia populi. Next base: position 78,985 of record NZ_JBHUOR010000033.1, read on the forward strand.
CGCGTGAAGATGTATTCGGTATTTTAGTCGTAAGCTTTACGAGTGAAGAGGACCGTAATCGTGCGGCTGAATGCATTAAAACACGTAGCCCATACGAATATTATATTGCGTAACCGAGGAGGAATTTTAATGACGTCTAAAACGTTACAATTTAAAAAACCTTCATTGAAGGGGACGATTACTGTACCGGGAGATAAATCTATTTCGCATCGTTCGGTAATGTTTGGTGCGATTGCAAAAGGTACAACAACGGTGGAAGGCTTTTTACTAGGTGATGATTGTTTGAGCACAATCGATTGCTTCCGTAAACTCGGTGTCGATATCACGCTTGATGATACAAATGTTACGATTACAAGCGATGGCATGGATGCGTGGCAGGAGCCAACCGACATTTTATATACCGGCAATTCAGGCACAACGACGCGACTAATGCTTGGTCTATTAGCAGGCTCATCCGTCCATGCCGTGTTAAACGGTGACGCCTCAATTGGTAAACGTCCAATGAAGCGTGTCATCAATCCACTACGCGACATGAACGCCCATATTACAGGGCGTGCAGATGGTCAGTACACGCCGCTTGCCGTACAAGGGAAAATACTTACACCAATCGATTACACGATGCCTGTAGCAAGTGCACAAGTGAAGTCGGCAATTTTATTAGCAGCGCTAAATGCAGACGGGACAACGATTGTTCGTGAGCAGGAACCTTCTCGTGACCATACGGAGCGCATGCTACGCCAGTTTGGTGCGGACATTACATCTAAAGATGGCGTCATTACTTTTAGAGGTGGGCAAAAACTTACTGCAACACATGTATCTGTCCCTGGTGATATTTCATCAGCAGCCTTTTTCTTAGTAGCGGGCGCGCTAGCGAATGAGAGTGAGATTACACTGCATAATGTCGGCTTAAATCCAACACGTACAGGTATTATTGAGGCACTTGAAGCAATGGGTGCCAATATGACAATTACAATCGATGACGAAGCGGCTGCAGAGCCAACCGGTAAGATTGTTGTGAAAACGTCTAACTTAAAGGCTACAACGATTGGCGGCGCTGTTATTCCGCGATTAATCGATGAAATTCCGATTATTGCGCTTCTTGCGACACAAGCACAAGGGAAAACGATTATTAAAGATGCGGAAGAATTGAAAGTAAAAGAAACCAATCGTATTGATGCGGTTGTTGATGAACTGACAAAACTTGGTGCAAACATTACTGCAACAGAGGATGGCATGATTATTGAAGGACCAACACCGCTACATGGTGCAACACTTCATACATATGGTGACCACCGTATTGGAATGATGGGTGCTATTGCAGCATTAATTACAGATGGTGATGTTACGTTAGATGATGCGGATTGTATTGCTGTATCGTATCCAACATTCTTTGATGATTTATCAACGTTACAATAATGAGAAGCAGGAGTTGTGCGTGAGCATGATTTCTGCTTTTTATGTCTTTAAATTCACTGATTCGATATAGTTATGAGCGAAGTTGTGCTTTTTAGGCATTTTTCTTGAGAAAAAAGATGCGCTCCTGTACGATAAAGGAATGACAAATTTCGTAGAATCAGGTGAGTATTATGAACACGCAACAACCAATTATTGAGGCCATTCAAAATGGTGATTTACATGCATTACATCATGCTATCGAGGATTTACTCGTATCAGCCGATGCCAACGAACAATATGAAATGGCTGATTACTTAATGAACTTCGGTTATTTAAAACAAGCCGATGAAATTTATGCACATCTTGTTTATTTATTCCCAGAGGAAGCACAGTTGAAAATTGACCGCGCAACCGTTTTAATGGAACTTGAAGCAGAGGATGAAGCACTTGAAATGTTAATGGACGTCAAAGAAGATGCACCTGAGTACCCACAGGCGCTATTAGCTTTAGCGGATTATTATCAAATGCAAGGGCTATATGAGGTAGCAGAGCGTCATATTGATCACGCGATGGAGTTACTTCCCGCAGAGCCGTTATTATTATTCGCAAAAGCCGAATTAATGATGGAAATGGGCCGTTTATCTGAAGCAGCACGACTTTACGAAGAAGTGTATGCAACCGATAAAGAAATTGCAGGGGTTCGTATTATCGAACGCTTAGCGGACGTTCATCGCCAAGGCGGCTCGTATGAAGAAGCGCTTCATTATTATCAGCATGCGCTAAAAGATACGACATCAGCCGATTTATTATTTGGTGCGGCGTATGCGTCATTTCAAGCGGAGCAATATGAGCAAGCCATCCGCTATTTAGAAGACTTGAAAGTATTTGACCCTGACTACTTCGCAGGATACTTATTGTTAGCGCAAAGCTATGCTATGCAAGAAAACAATAAAAAGGCGTTAGAAGTAATCAAAGAGGGTATTACTAGAGATGAGTACGATAAGGAACTGTATTTATTTGCTGGTAAAATGGCCATTAAAAATAGCTTACCAGAAGAAGCAGAGGCATTTTTACGTCAAGCGATTGCATTAGACCCAGAGTATATGGAAGCGGTGTTAACGCTTGTGTCAATGCTATCAAATGATGAACGCGATGAAGAACTTATTGAAATTGTTGAAGGATTACACACAATCGATTTTGAATGGTCAACATTATCTACATTTGCTGCAGCTGCATACGATCGCTTAGAGGATTATGAGAAAGCGAGTAAACATTATGCAAATGCGTATCAAGATCATGATGACGATGCTTTATTCTTAGAGAAGTATGTATACTTCCTATTGGAAGATGGCCAGCATGATAAAGCGAAAGAAGTGGCGAAAAAATTAAATGCCTTACAGCCAGAAGAACAAGAATGGCTAGATTTACTTACTCGTTTTGATGAACAATAATCATTTGGGGAAGTGATATTAATGGAAACATCTATTTCAAACAAAGATAAAAAAACATTTGTCCGTTGGTTTTTAAAACGTTTTGATTTAAAACGTCGCGAATGCGTATGGATTTTAAATTATATTATTGGCGATGATGATTTATTAAGCCAAGTGCATTTTGTAGAAGATGCGCATTACTGTCCGCGTGCACTCGTTATTTCAACGACTGAATCAAGTGGTATCCCATTCCGCTTTTATAAAGGCAATATTATGACAGCGGATCCAGAGAAATCGTTCCATGATTTACGTATGAATAATGAAAAAGCAATTTATATTCAATTGAACTTTCCGAAACAACCGCCAGCTGAACAATACTTAGCGGTACTAGAAGAGAATCCGTTTATTTCTTCGTATATGCAAATTTCGTCGGAAGATAAGCAAGTAGCGCAGAAAATGTTATCGAAAAGCGTCTATGAATTCCAACATAGTAATTTATTACAGCAAATCGATGCAGCACTCGATGCAGGCAATAAAGACAAGTTTTTAGAACTAACCGCTTTATTAAACGATTTAGAAGCAGAGACAGCGCAATAAAAAGACTAGGACAGATTCAAACTCAATTTATCAATTGAAAGTAAAAGGAAAAGGCTTTGACATACGTATAAAAACAACCGTTCATATGAGCATAAGAAAAACCGGAATCGCGCTGTAGCGCGGTTCCGGTTTTTTCATTGCGAACGCTAAAAAAGGAAAATGGCGTGTTTTGTCCCAGCCTCTTCTTTTCTTATGCTCCTTTTTTGAGCTTGAGTTGTCTTTTTCTACGCAAGTAGGCGCTTTTCACCTATAATCAAATAAAGGGGGAGAACGATGCAATTGATACGAAATATATTATTCGCAAAATGGTTTTTAGTTTTACTATTGCTCATTAATATTGGTGGAACAGTTTATGGCTATATCTGGTACGGTTGGCAGCTAGAACAAACTGCGCCAATCTTTTGGCTTTTCGTACCAGATAGTCCAACAGCGACATTATTTTTCTGCTTTGCCATTGTCGGTTGGCTCATGGATCGCCATTTTCGCATATTTGAAGCATTAGCACTCGTTACGAATGTAAAGTATGGAATTTGGGCTGTTGTTATGAATATCTTTACAATCATTCAATTAGATGGCAATGTGGGCTGGCAGGCGTATATGCTCATTGCAAGTCATGGGCTAATGGCAGTACAGGCACTGCTGTACATACCGAAATATGATTTTAAACCGGTGCATATTATCATTACAGCGATTATCGTCTTGCATAATGAAATCATTGATTATGTTTTTGGTCAAATGCCGATTTATAGTGTATTAAATGAGTATATGAACGGAATTGCCTATTTCACATTCTGGCTATCAATTGGTAGTATTTTACTTGCGCTTTTTGTGTATAAACGAAGCCTTTTAGTTGCGAGGAAGTACTAGCGCCTTATACAATAGAACTATGAATGATATAGGAGGAATGTAAACAGTGTCTATCGGTATGATGATTGTTTATTTCGCTGTTTTAATGTTATTACCACTTTATGCACAGCGAAAAGTGAAGTCGACATATAAAAAATATTCACAAGTTCAATCGACTTCTAATATGACGGGGGCAGAAGTGGCGCGTCGTATTTTAGATATGAATGGTTTAGAGAATGTTCGCGTGGAGCCAGTAGCGGGCGTGTTATCGGATCATTATGATCCAACTGACCGCGTTGTTCGCTTATCAGAGAGTAATTTTTATGAGGCCTCTGTTGCAGGTACTGCAGTAGCAGCCCATGAAGTTGGTCATGCGATTCAACATAAAGAATCGTATAATTTCTTAACAGTACGTTCTAAATTAGTTCCTGCTGCTACTATTTCATCAAATGCTTCATGGATTTTCATTATGATTGGGATGATTGCTTCTTGGCAACCACTAATGTTAATCGGTATTATCCTATTAGCAATCGGTGTGGTATTCCAGTTGGTGACATTACCAGTAGAATTCGATGCTTCTAAGCGCGCAATGAACCAAATTGTTGAATTAGGCATTATTCGCAATGAAGAAGAAGCTTCCGCTCGTAAAGTATTAAATGCCGCAGCGATGACATATGTTGCAGCAGCAGCAACGGCTGTTATGGAATTAGCACGTTTATTACTAATGTATACAGGTATGGGAAATAACAGAGAAGACTAATCAAAAAAACATCAATTTCTATTATGGGAATTGATGTTTTTTTATGTTTATTTAATTCGAAAATCAGTTTTATATCAAAATTCGTCATATAATGTATTATGTTTGTTACATTTTTGTAATGTTTTTGACCTCTTATCGTATTGTTTATTGTGTAAAGTAATGATTGTGAAAAGCAACACAAACTAACATTTAAAAATACTAACTTAATTATATAAAAAAAATAACGAATATGAATGGAGAACATAAACACTATGAAATTAACAAAAACGATGACATCACTAGCGCTAGCATTTACAGTAGGACTATCAGGAGTAGTAACTACATCTACAACATTTTCACCAGTAGATTCAATTGAAGCAAAAGCAGCAACAACAATTGCATACAAAGCAAAATTATTTGTAAACTCTTCAGATGGTACATTAAACATGCGTAAATCTGCAAGTGCTACATCTGCAAAAGTTCAAACATTAAAACAAGGCAAACAAGTAAATGTAACAAAGAAAAAAGTTGTTGGTGGTGCAACGTGGCTATATGGTACAGCTTCAGGTAAAAAAGGTTGGATGAATGCTAAATATTTATCTTCTAAAAAAGTTACACAAGTATCAAATTCTTCAAACTTTAGCTCAGCAATTTCTTATGGCGCACGCTTCTTAGGCATACCATATGTATGGGGCGGCACAACACCATCAGGATTTGATTGCTCAGGTTTCACTAGTTATGTATATCGCAATGCGTTAGGTAAATCAATTCCACGTACATCAGGTGCACAATACACAGCATCTAAGAAAATTTCTAAATCACAATTACAAGTTGGTGACTTAGTATTCTTTAACACATCAGGTGGCGGTGTATCACACGTATCAATCTACGCTGGTAACAATAAATTATTACATGCTGCTGGTAAACAAGTTAAATACTCAAACCTTTATGATGGTTACTGGAACAAACGTATCGTAGGTTACGGTACATTCCGCTAGTTCATACAATGGGGTGTCTCTTATGAGGCATCCTTTTTTATTTTATTATGATAATGAAGTCTTTTGATAATATAACGAAAAACGACCGAATGTATAAATTTTTATACATTCGGTCGTTTTTTGTCTATCGGTTGATTGGTTGCTTTTTATCATCGAGTGTAAAGCCTTCACCTGCAACGTCATGAACTTCTGAAATACTCATGAACGCGTGTGGGTCAATCCCATTCACAATCGATTTTAATTTAAATAATTCATTTTTAGAAACGACACAATAAATAACGCGTTTTTCTTCGCGTGTATAATAGCCATTCCCATGTAGCAATGTGACACCACGATCAAGTTGTTTCGCAATTTTAGCAGCAATGGCTTCATATTCACCTGAAATGATAAATGCGCCACGTGCAGCATATGCACCTTCTTGCACAAAATCAATAACTTTTGCACAAACAAATACAAATACGAGCGTATAAATTGTTGTACGTGCATTTAAATACGTCAACATCGATAAAGAAATAACAATGGCATCAATTAATAACATCGTCTTGCCCATCGACCAACCAAAATATTTATGAACAACACGCGCGATAATATCTGCACCACCTGTTGTACCCCCGTAGCGGAATACAATACCAAGACCCCCACCTAAAAAGACACCAGCAAGCAGTGTTACAAGAAGCATATCGTCATGTAGGTCAATATGGAAGTTCATATGCTGGAACACTTTAATAAAGAGTGATACAGAAATAGTTCCAATTAATGTATAAATAAATGAACGACGTCCGAGAATTTTCCAGCCGATAATAAACATCGGAATATTTAAGATGATGTTCATTAAAGCGGGGTCAAGGCTAAAGACGAAGTATAAAATTAGTGTGACACCAGTAATGCCACCTTCACCGAGCTCGTTTTCCATATTAAAGTTAACGAGACCAAATGAGTAAAGCGCAGCACCTAGCATGATGAACACAATGTTTTTGAGTTTCAAACAAGTCCCTCCTAGATGATTTTTCAGTCAAGTCATACACGACTACAAAAAATTTTGGTACACTATGTGTAAGCCGTTTATCAGCTGGCTCATAGGTTTCTATTATCGTTTATTTACACATAATTGACAACCTTAATCGCGACACGTTTTACGTTCTAAGCGATAACAAGGGGATACATACACATTGGAGGAATGAAATAATGACAGTTCGCGTAGCAATTGCAGGACCACGAGGTAAAATGGGGAAAGAAGCAGTACATACCGTAATGAAAGCGACCGATATGGAGCTTGTAGCTGTATTGGACCATCGTGAGATTGCGATGAACCTAACAGCATATAGTGAATTTCCAGAAAACTATGACGTTGCGGTTTATACAGATTTAGAAGCGTTAATCAAGGATACCAAGCCGGACGTATTTGTTGATTTAACGACACCAAAAGCCGTCTATACACATACGAAAACATTGCTCGAGCATCATGTACGTCCAGTTATCGGCACAACAGGTTTTACAGATGAGCAATTGCAAGAAGTAACGGATTTAGCGAAAGCAAATGGCACAGGCGCAATTATCGCACCAAACTTTGCGATTGGTGCAGTGTTAATGATGAAATTTGCGGCAGAAGCGGCGAAATATATGCCAGATGTTGAAATTATCGAACTACATCATGACCAAAAATTAGATGCACCATCTGGTACAGGTGTCAAAACAGCACAGTTAATCGCTCAAAATCGCCCAGCCCATAAACAAGGGCATCCTGAGGAACATGAAACAATCCAAGGTTCACGCGGTGGCGATATCGAAGGGATGCGTATTCATAGCGTACGTTTACAAGGCCTTGTTGCACATCAAGAAGTGTTATTTGGTGGCGAAGGCCAAATGCTGACAATTCGTCACGATTCATATAATCGCGCTTCGTTTATGTCGGGTGTGAAATTATGTATTGAAAAAGTAGTCGACTTAAATGAACTAGTTTACGGCTTAGAAAATTTATTATAAGATAGGAGCGTTTTTTTATGAAAATCGCTTTAATTGCGCATGATAAAAAGAAAGATGATATCGTGCAATTCTCAGTAGCATATGAGCAAATTTTGGCTGAACATGAGTTGTTTGCCACAGGGACAACGGGACTGCGTATTATGGAAGCAACGGATTTAACGATTACACGCTTCCGTTCGGGTCCACTTGGCGGTGACCAACAAATTGGTGCCATGATAGCCATCAATGATATGGATTTAGTGCTCTTTTTCCGCGATCCATTGACAGCGCAACCACATGAGCCGGATATTTCGGCGTTAATGCGTTTGTGTGACGTTTATCAAGTCCCCCTTGCTACGAATATGGGGACAGCGGAAGTGCTGTTAAAAGGTTTACAAGAGGGCTTTATTGACTGGCGCTTACTTGCTGAGCGTCGCAGTGCCTCACAAACGAAATAATATGATACTGTATAAGGTGTAGCTAATCGTAGCTACACCTTTAGTATGATATTGAACAACAAAGAAAGGACGGGTCGGATGAGAAAATTAAAAATAGGAATTACGTGCTATCCGACAGTCGGTGGCTCTGGCGTTATGGCGACAGAGCTTGGGAAAATGCTAGCGGAGCGCGGGCATGAAATTCATTTCATTACATCCAGCATGCCGTTTCGCTTAAATAAAGTGTATCCAAATATTTTCTTCCATGAAGTGGAAGTTAATAATTATTCGGTATTCCAATATCCACCGTACGATTTAGCGCTGGCAAGTAAAATTGCAGATGTAATAAAAGAAGAACAATTGGATGTGTTGCATATGCATTATGCGATTCCACATGCGGTCTGCGCAGTGCTTGCGAGAGATATGTGTGGCTGTAATATCGGTATCGTCACAACACTTCATGGTACGGATATTACTGTACTAGGAGAGGATACATTATTACAAACAGCTATTAAATACGGTATCGATAAATCAGATATTGTTACAGCTGTTTCAGATTCACTAAAACAACAAACCTATGAATTAATCGACACGACAAAACCAATTGAAACGATTTATAATTTTGTCGATATGCGTGAATATTATAAACGTGATAATGCAGAGTTAAAAGAAGGCTTTGGCATTGCAGCCCATGAAAAAGTCATTATCCATGTGTCGAACTTCCGTAAGGTGAAGCATGTACCTGATGTTGTGGAAACATTTTTGAAAATTCGCCGAGAAGTTCCAGCGAAGTTATTACTTGTTGGAGATGGACCAGAAAAGCATGAAGTGATGAAACAAGCACGTGCGAGCGACTATACAGATGATATTTTATTCCTTGGTCGTCAAGATAATTTAGCTGAATTATATTCTATTAGTGATTTAAAACTACTGATGTCTTCAAAAGAAGCGTTTGGTCTTGTATTGCTCGAAGCAATGGCTTGTAGTGTACCAGGTATTGGAACGAATATTGGTGGGATTCCAGAAGTCATTGTCGAAGGTGAAAATGGCTATATTGTTGAATTAGGCGATACCGAAGCGGCAGCAAAAAAAGCTATTTCGTTATTACAGGATGATGCGAAGCTAGCTTCATTTAGTGAAGCAGCACGAAAACATGCACATGAGCATTTCCGTGCAGAAAAAATTGTTGAACAATATGAAGTATTGTATGAGAAGGTGGCACGTCATGACAACGATGCAATTTGATGCAGCCTTCAAGGTTATTGATGCTTTGCAGCTAGCAGGCTATGACGCAGTCGTTGTTGGCGGCGCAGTGCGCGATACATTATTAGGTGTACCCGTGCATGATGTCGATGTCGCAACGAGTGCAACGCCGAAACAAACGAAAACGGTTTTTCAAAAAACGGTCGATATTGGTATTGAACATGGCACGATTCTTGTACTTGATATGGGTGAACCAATTGAGGTCACAACATTCCGTACAGAAGGCACATATGCAGACCACCGGCGCCCGGATAACGTTGATTTTGTGACGGATTTAGCGGAGGATTTGCGTCGTCGTGATTTTACGATTAACGCAATGGCACTACGTTCAAAAACGGACATCGTTGATTTATTTGGTGGGCAAGATGATTTAGCAGCACATATCGTTCGCGCAGTTGGTGTGGCCGAGGAACGCTTTGCAGAAGATGCACTGCGTATGTTACGTGCTGTACGTTTTAGCGCAAAATTAAACTTTGATGTTGAACAGCAGACGTATACCGCGATGAAAAAACGCGCTGCAGATTTACGCTTTATTGCCATTGAGCGCATTAAAGCGGAGTTTGATCAAATTGTTCGTAGTGGACAGCCATATCGAGCTTTTCAGTTACTTGTTGATACAGGGCTCTCTACATATTTACCGGGTTCATTTCAAACAATTGAGCAGTGGCGCGGCTTTAAAGCACAAGATTCATTAACTGGTTGGGCGTTCTTTAGTTACCTAGAGCAAGATGTGCAGCTGATTTCTCGCTATCGTGGATCAAATAAGGAACAGCGCTTTGTGAAGCATGTATTTCAGGCATTACAAACGCTAAAAACGGCACCGACACCACGTGAGTTATTTGATCTTGACGAAGTGGTGTGGCAAGCCGCTACGATGATTGCCAACCATGTATGGCAGACGAATCATACCGTGGAAGACATTTTAGCAACTAAAGCAGCGCTACCGATTCAACAAAAAAATGATCTTGCCGTAACAGGCAAGGAATTTTTAGCCTGGAGTGGTCAGAAGGGTGGGCCATGGTTAAAAGAAGCATTACAACAACTATTAAATGGTGTGTTGGATGGGACGATTCTAAACGACGAACAACACATAAGGGGATGGTTTGAACGTGAGTGGAAATTTTAAATATGAATTACTAAAACGGCTCCAAGCGGCTGGAAATGAACCACTATCTGGTCAACAAATCGCAGATGAATTAAATATTTCACGCACAGCGATTTGGAAACATATTAACCAATTAAAAGAAGAAGGCTATGAAATCGAAACCATTCGTAAAAAAGGCTATATTTTAAAACAAGCAGCGAATAATTTAGACCCAGCAAAAATTAAAGCCCTACTTGAAACAACACATTTCGGCCATACTATTTTTTATGAAGAAGTACTCGATTCGACACAACCAACTGCTCACCGACTTGCACAGGAGGGTGCAAAAGAAGGCACACTTGTTATTTGTGAGGAGCAAACAGCAGGACGCGGTCGTATGATGCGCGAATGGCAGTCACAAAAGGGGAAAGGAATTTGGATGAGTGTTATTTTACGTCCAGATGTGCCAACACATAAAGCACCGCAGTTTACGCTCGTAGCAGCAGTTGCTGTTGCGCGAGGTATTGAAGACGTAACAGGCGTGCGCCCGGCAATTAAATGGCCAAATGACTTATTAATTAATGGCTTGAAATGCACCGGCATTTTAACTGAAATGCAGTCTGAACCAGATCTTGTGAATGCACTTATTATGGGTATTGGTATTAATGTGAACCATGAGCAACAAGATTTCCCTGAAGAAATTCAAGGCATTGCGACGTCATTAAAATTACAGGCAAAAAAAGAAATTGATCGTGCAGAATTAACTGCGCGTATTTTATTCTATCTAGAACACTATAGCGCTGAGTATGTAATAGAAGGCTTTGAAAACATTAAAAAACAATGGGAAAGCTATTCATGCACACTAGGTCAGCGCATTAAAGCGACAACATTACGTGATGTTCTAATTGGGGAAGCTGTTGAAATTACAGATGATGGCGTCTTAAAAATTAAATTAGATAATGGTGAAATTAAAGGTGTTTATTCGGCCGATATTTCATTAGAACCATAAAAAGGAGAGGATTCGCATTATACGCGGAGCCTCTCTTTTTTATTACAGGAATCTAGTAGGCTTACATGTAGGATATATGATAAAATCAAGTATATTATGAACGGAAAGTGTGAAGTATTTATGGAAAGTCAAACGTATGCTGTTGTTGATTTAGAAACAACAGGGCATTCTTCAAAGCAAGGCGACCGCATTATTCAAATTGCGATTGTGTTTATGAAAGATTGGCAAGTCGTGGATACTTACACGAAATTTGTTAATCCAGAGCAAAACATCCCGTCGTTTATTGAGGATTTAACTGATATTTCAAACGCGGATGTCGCGCATGCGTTGCCATTTCAGGACATCGCATACGACGTATATGAAAAACTACAGGGGACGGTTTTTGTCGCGCATAACATCGACTTTGATTTACCATTTTTACAATCAGAGTTTACGCGCTGTGGGATTCCGTTATGGCAAGGGAAATCACTTGATACGGTTGAATTAGCGAAAATTTTATTCCCAACATCGTATAGCTATAAGTTGCAAGACTTAGCGTTAGAGCTTGGTATCATTCACCAAAAAGCCCATCGTGCAGATGATGATGCCTTAGCGACCGCCTATTTATTAAAGGCATGTTACGATAAAATGCTACAGTTACCACTACGTGTGCTTGAACAATTGCATAAGCGTTCTTTTAAGGCGAAAACCAATATTTCAGCGTTGCTTTTTGACGTTATTCGTGAGAAAAGGCAAGGTACGAAAAAACCAATAGGGTATACGATATACCGTGGCGTCACATTAAAAGAACAGGTACCTGTAGTAAAAGAACAGGTGAAAAAATGTAGTTACCCAGCATCACTAGAAGCGAAGAAAACATTGTTTGAAGCTCAGTTTGAACGATTTGAAATTCGTGACGGTCAATTCCGTATGATGGATAGTGTCTGGAATTCATTAAATAATCGACAAGAAGTATTGATGGAAGCATCAACAGGTATCGGCAAGACATTAGCCTATTTGATTCCAGCGATGATTTATACGGCGCGTCATGACGGCAAAATGGTCATTAGTACATATACCTCACATTTACAAGAGCAGTTGTTAATGGAGGAATTGCCAAAAGCCGAAGCCATTATTGGTATGAAAGCGAATATTGCGGTATTAAAAGGCATGAAGCATTATGTCGATATTGACCGTTTTAGTGATATGGTTCAAGTATTCGATGATTCCTATGATGAGAACTTTGCGAAGATGCAATTTATTACGTGGTTAGCAGAAACGACATCTGGGGACTTGACGGAACTAAATTTATCAGGTGGCGGCCATTTATTTTTAGAAAAGGTACGTCGTAGTGACACCACAAAAGATACGCGTCGCAAGGGAGCTTTTGACTTTTATTTGGCAGCACTTGAGCAATGTAAGTCAGCCGATTTAATTGTGACGAATCATGCGATGGTTGTTGCGGATCTACAGCGTTCAGAACCGATTCTAAACAATATTGATGGCTGGATTATTGATGAGGCGCATCAGATGGTGCAAGCGGCAATGGTACGTGAAGAAACGGTGTTTTTATATCGAGAATGGAAGTATGTACTCGGTCAATTAGGCTCGATGTCTCAGCGCACACTCGAGCATGATTTCTATGCACGTATCGAGTCATCAGGACGTGTTCATATTCGCAAGGTGCTCGAGTGTCAGCAATATTTTGGCAATATGCTGGATTCCTTTGAACGCGCCATGAAACAAATGACGAAGTATTTAAATTTACCAGCCGGTGTTACAAGGTCAATGAAATATACATTTTTATGGCAAGATGTGCAAATTGAGCAACTTTTACTACGCGAAGTTAGTCAACATTTAGGACGCTTTTTAGCAAGTGCTAAGCAACTGACGACTGTTTATTTACAACAAGTAGATGAATTGCCTTTATCACAGCAGGCAACATTAGATGATTGGCATTACTGGCTAGACGAATTAGCATTAAAACATGCAGAGTGGGATGCTTTGTTCTTACAACAACGCCGTGCTGAAACGATGTGGCTAGAGCTTGATGCCCGTAGCTTACCAGGAAGTATTCAAATTATGAAAAAACCGTTAAGTATTAAGCGCACGGTTATGAGTGTTTTTGATAAATTCCGTGGCAAAATGGGAATTGTATGGGCATCTGGTACATTAACAGCTCCCGAGAATACGCGCTTTATTGCCAATCAGCTAGGAATTGATGCGTCGGTGCCGTTGTATCAATTCCAAGCACCTGCTTCCTATTATGAAGGCGCACAAGTATATATTGTGGACGATATGCCAGATATTAAAGGCGTATCACAAATGATTTACATTGAGCATGTGGCACAGGCGATTGTTGAAACGGTGCTTGCTACAAATGGTCGATGCTTTGTATTATTTACATCGCAGGAAATGTTGAAAAAGACCGTTATGCTTATTCAAGAAACCGACCAACTTGAAGAATTTATGCTGTTTGCACAAGGTGTTTCAAGTGGTAGCCGCATGAAGCTATTAAAAATGTTCCAAAAATTCGAGCGCTCGGTATTATTTGGCACAAATTCCTTCTGGGAAGGTGTTGATGTACCAGGGGATGCATTGTCAGCAGTTATTGTTGTGCGTTTGCCTTTTACCTCACCAAACGAACCGGTGTTTAAAGCAAAAGCAGATGCATTACAGGCAAAAGGCATGAATTCATTTTATAAACTATCTCTTCCCGAGGCGATTATTCGCTTTAAACAGGGCTTTGGCCGTTTAATTCGTTCGTCACATGATAAGGGGGCATTTATTATTTTGGATCGCCGAATTGAGACAAAATCATATGGCCATCAGTTTTTAGATGCTCTACCAAATGTCCCTGTTGAAAAAGTTCCGCTTGGGGATATGGTGTTACAATTAGAACATTGGTATAATGATGAAGTATGAACAGGTTCGTACAACTTAAACGTATAAGGTGATAACATGAAAAACTGGTTAAAATTCTTATCCATATTTTTCGTTTGTTTGGCACTCGTGTTAGTCGTTATTATCGGTTGGAGTGCATACTCACCGTTTCGTAGCATTGAAAGCCAAGCAGAAGATGCCGTCATTCAAAATAAGCAGTTAAAAGAAGTAAGCGAATCTTACGTCTACAATGGGACATCTTCGTATGTGACGGTAATTGGTAAGGATAGCAAAAATAAAGATAAGGCGATCTTTGTATTGCAAGATCAGGTCAATCAAAAAGGACCTGCACTGAAAATGAAAAATGGCATTTCAGCAGAAGAAGCAGTGGAAATCGTCAAGAAAAAAGATCCAAATATGAAACGCGTGCTCCATACGAAGCTGGGTTTAGAAAAACCAGGTGCGGTATGGGAAATAACGTATAAAACAAAAAATGACAAACTGAATTACGTGTATATCACATACACTTCAGGTAATTGGTGGAAGCGAATTACGAATTTGTAATGTAAAATAGAAATAATTATGTCTTTTGCTAGATGTTTGTATATAATGGTAATGAAAACTATAGCGAATCGCTGTTAAATGGAGGATACTATGACAAAAATTATGATTTCAGATATGCCTAAGCATGTCGGTGAAACAGTTACCATTGGCGCTTGGTTATTTAACAAACGTTCAAGCGGTAAAATCGCATTTCTACAATTACGTGACGGCTCAGGCTTCGTGCAAGGCGTTGTCGTAAAAGCAAACGATGAAGAGGTTTTTGCAACAGCAAAAGCACTTCACCAAGAAACATCAATGTATGTAACAGGTGAAGTAACAGAAGATACACGCTCTTCATTCGGTTACGAACTACAAGTAACAGGAATTGAAGTTATCGGAGAAGCACATGATTATCCGATCACACCAAAAGAACACGGTGTTGAATTTTTAATGGACAACCGTCACTTATGGTTACGTTCTAAAAAACAACACGCTAATATGGTCGTACGTAATGAAATTATTCGTGCAACATATGAGTTCTTTAATGATAATGGCTTCAAAAAAGTCGATCCACCAATCTTAACAGGTTCTGCACCAGAAGGAACATCTGAATTATTCCATACAAAATATTTCGATCAAGATGCATACCTTTCTCAATCAGGCCAACTTTACATGGAAGCTGCTGCAATGGCACTTGGTAAAGTTTTCTCATTCGGTCCAACATTCCGTGCCGAAAAATCAAAAACACGTCGCCACTTAATCGAGTTCTGGATGATTGAACCAGAAATGGCGTTCGTTGAACATGATGAATCACTTGAAGTACAAGAACAATTTGTTGCACATGTTGTTCAATCTGTACTGAAAAATTGTAAATTAGAGCTTGAAGTACTTGGTCGTGACACAGCGAAGCTTGAAAAAGTAACAGCGCCATTCCCACGTATTTCTTATGATGATGCCATCGAATTTTTACACAAAGAAGGCTTTGATGATATTCAGTGGGGTGATGACTTCGGTGCACCACATGAAACAGCTATTGCAAATCACTTTGATTTACCAGTATTTATCACATGTTATCCGAAAGGTATCAAACCATTCTATATGCAACCACACCCAGATCGTGACGATGTCGTGCTTTGCGCTGACTTAATCGCACCAGAAGGCTATGGTGAAATTATCGGTGGTTCTGAACGTATTTGGGATCATAAATTAATGAAAGAACAAATCGAAGCAGCTGGTTTAGACCCAGAAGCATACGCATGGTACTTACAACTACGCGAATTCGGTTCAGTTCCTCACTCAGGTTTTGGTTTAGGTTTAGAACGTACCGTTGCATGGATTACAGGTGCAGAGCATGTACGTGAAACAATTCCATTCCCACGTTTATTAAACCGTATTTACCCATAGTACGTTTAGTAAGCAGCTAGCATTGCTAGAAATCCAGACCATTTCTAGCAATGACCTTGCCCACCAGACAGGGCAGGAAAAGTTACAACAGTCAGTCGAACCACATTTCAAAAGAAATGTGGTTCTTTTTTATAGAAACGATAAAAAAGTTGAACCATTTCAAAGGTAGCAAAGCGCGAATAGGTAGTGTTATAATGAGCATTGAACGTCTGAGAAGACATAACAATTTTGCATTGGAGGAGTCATACGTGAACGAACAACAAAAAAGGCTCCAAACGTGGATTGAGCGTGGAAATGTGACCATTTCACAGCTCTTTTTTCAATATTATAAAGAGCTTATGATTGCCGACAATGATGCCATGCTTATTATGCATTTACAGGCATTTCATGATGAAGGCGAATTATTCCCAACGCCAAATCGTATTGCAGAACGTATGCATTTATCAGCTGATGCGATTTCAGCTGCGATGCAACGCTTAATGCAAAATGGCTACATTGAAATTGTACAAAATATTACAGATGGTGTTCTTTATGAACAAATTAATTTAATGCCACTGTGGATGCGATTACTAGATTGTGCAACAAATGAAAAACAACAAGTGCAAGAACAACAAATTGAGATTGAAGAAGGCGAATTATTCCGCTTATTTGAGCAAGAATTTGGTCGTCTTTTATCACCAATGGAAGCAGAAACTGTGGCGATGTGGTTAGACCAAGATCATCACACACCTGCTTTAATTCGTAAGGCACTTATGGAAGCCGTATTAGCACAAAAAGTAACGATGCGTTACATTGACCGTATTTTATTTGATTGGAAGAAAAACAATATTAAAACGGTTGAAGAAGCGGATCGTTATGCGCAGAACTTCCGTGATCATAATTTGAAAAAGCAACTACAACAGCAGCCTGAACTAACGCAACCTGTCAAACGGGCGCCTTTTTACAATTGGCTAGAAGAGGAGGAATAGCATGTTAACAATTAAGCAATGGTTACATTGTTTAGATGAGATGGATGCGATGTTCCCAGATGCGCAATGTGAACTCGTCCATGATAATCCGTTTGAATTAACGATTGCGACGTTATTATCTGCGCAATGTACCGATGTACTCGTTAATAAAGTGACGAAAACATTGTTTCAAAAATATAAAACACCAGAAGATTATTTGGCGGTGCCTCTTGAAGAGCTTGAGCAAGATATTCGTTCAATCGGTTTATTTCGTAGTAAAGCGAAAAATATTCAAAAGCTATGCCAGCGTTTATTAGACGTTTATAATGGCGAGATTCCAGCAGACCGTGAAGAACTTGTTACTTTGCCCGGCGTAGGGCGTAAAACAGCAAATGTCGTATTATCGGTTGCCTTCAATGTACCTGCAATGGCAGTTGATACGCATGTAGAGCGTATTACGAAGCGTTTAGGCCTTTGTCGCTGGAAAGATAGTGTCTTAGAGGTTGAACAAACAATTATGCGTAAAACGCCAATTGAGCGCTGGAATAAAGCACATCATCAAATGATTTTCTTTGGTCGCTATCATTGTAAGGCGCAACGTCCAGGGTGTCATACATGCCCATTATTTGATGACTGTCGAGAAGGGCAGAAGCGTTTTAAGAAAGGACTTGTCACCCGATGATAGAAGCACATAAAGAAAAAATTTCAAAAGAAGCGGTAGATGAATGGTTTGCAATGTGGGAAACACAAGAACGTGCAATTCATGAAGCACATCATAATCGTGATAAAGCGGTGAAAGCTTTAATGGAGCAAGCGATTGTACATTACGAGCAATTTATTCAAAATGCTTCAAATACAACAGATGCCTTACAAGTGAGCGAAACATATGAAGTGTTGCCAATCAATGGTATGGAACGTTTGCAATTTGTAAAAACACGTCCAGGACAATATGCATGCTATCGTCAGTTAGATGAATTATTCATTGAAACGAAAAAACGCTGTGCACGTCTGCGCTTGAAAAAATAATGAGACTTACGCAAAAAAAGAGGCTTTGACATACGTGTAAAGACAACCGCTCCTATGAGCATAAGAAAAACCGGCATCGCGCTGTGGCGCGGTGCCGGTTTTTCGTTGCGAACGCTAAAAAAAGAAAATAACGTGTTTGGAACTGACCCACGAAAGTGAGACAAAGAAAAAGACACGTTCTTTCAGCTAAATTTGACGGACGCTTTCCTGGGGCATGGCGGAAGCCGCCTCGCTCGCAAGC